>NZ_ALKJ01000010.1:0-123243 GCF_000292995.1 Porphyromonas sp. oral taxon 279 str. F0450
GGGAGCGCCCCAGCGATATCGCTGGGGCGCTCCCGTATCCTTTCGGCTCCGTATAAAAGAAAAAGACGATACACCTCGTAGGTGTATCGTCCGTGTTTCGTAGCGAGAGGGGGACTTGAACCCCCGACCTTCGGATTATGAATCCGACGCTCTAACCAGCTGAGCTATCTCGCCGCCTCTTGTAAAAGCACTGCAAAGGTAGCACAAAGCTTTTATATATGCAAGAAGTCACACCGACTTCCTCGCTCTCCCCTTTCTCCATCTATTAGATAGAGCGCCACCACTCTCAAGGGGAAAAGACATTATCCTCGCGATAGAGACTTACCTACCCGCTGAAATAAAGCTGCTAAGCTATAGAGTCATATCGCTATCTATGTACGTGGTCTTAAAGTCTACGCACGTAAATCATAGCGACTACGTACCTGGATTTTAGATCCACGTACGTAGATATAGATCAAGCTATACGCCTCAAGAGGAAGATCTGACGGAGAAGAGAAGTATCCCACCACTCTCCATAGTCCCAGCATGGGCACGTTTGCGTATCTTTGTAGGTAAATAGTTATATAGATAAGACCTATGGCTGAAAAGAAATGGCTGCTGGACTTCCAAGGCGTCCAGATTGCCCGCCACGAACATATCCTCTTCGAGCAGCTGGATCTGCAGGTTGCCGCAGGCGAATTCGTCTACCTCACCGGCCCTGTAGGCTCGGGGAAGAGCACGCTACTGAAGACCATCTCCGCCGAAGTTCCCCTCACCAAGGGAAAGGCCAACGTCATGGGCTTCGACCTCTCTCACATCAAGAGCAAAGAGCTACCGAAGCTACGTCGCCGCCTTGGCATCGTCTTCCAGAACTTCCAGCTCCTGCCCGACCAGACCGTGCATGACAACCTCGATATCGTGCTGCGGGCCTTCGGTGTCAGCCGAAGTAGCGAACGCGAGAGCCTCATCAACGAGGCGCTCCAGGATGTCGGCCTTGAGACAAAGAGCTATAAGTATCCACACGAACTCTCTGGCGGTGAGCAGCAGCGTGTCGCCATCGCCCGTGCCCTCATCGGCCGTCCCGAGCTCATCCTCGCCGACGAACCTACGGGGAACCTCGATGCAGAAAATGGCTTGGCTATCGCCGAGCTCCTGCACCGCCTCACCAAGGAGCGTGGTACAGCCGTCATCATGGCTACGCACAACCGTCAGGTCCTCGAGTACTATCCCGCTCGCTGTATCGCCCTCGACACGCTCTAAGCCCCGAGCGAGCATACAGCTCCATTCCCTCGACACGTACCCCCTAAGACACGAAGCCGTTGAAAGTAATGAAGTTCGGAGGCACCTCCGTTGCCTCTGCCCAGCGCATAGCCCACGTAGCAGACCTCATCACAGCTACCGATGAGCCTAAGATTGTTGTCCTCTCGGCTATGGCCGGTACGACAAACGCCCTCGTAGAGATCGGGCACCAGCTCATGGCCCATCACCGCCATGAGGCTCTCACCATCCTCACGAAGCTCAAGCACAAGTACGAGCAAGAGACGCAGCTGCTCTTCCCCGACAAGCACAGCTACGACCGTGCCTGGACCTTGGTCAATGAGACGTTCTTCTTCCTCGAGCAGCTCTGCTACTCGGATACCTTCACGCTCTTTGACGAGAAGAAGATCCTGGCACGTGGGGAGCTCCTCAGCACAGCGATGATGCTGCGTCACCTCGAGGATCGAGGTGTACGTGCGGTCGGCCTCCCGGCACTGGAGTACATGCGTACCAATAAGCAGGCTGAGCCCGATGAAGACTATATCCAAGCCCATCTCTCGGAGCTCATCAAGCGAGCACCCGAGGGTACGCAGCTCTTCATCACGGAGGGCTACATCTGTCGCAATGCCTTCGGCGATATCGACAACCTGCAGCGCGGGGGTAGCGACTATACCGCCACGCTCATCGGTGCCGCCCTCGAGGTCGATGAGATCCAGATCTGGACGGATATTGATGGCATGCACAACAACGACCCCCGTATCGTCGATGCTACGGCTCCCGTACGTCGCCTCCACTTCGAGGAAGCCTCTGAGCTGGCGTATTTCGGGGCGAAGATCCTTCACCCCACCTGTATCCAGCCCGCCAAGCGCCGCCACATCCCCGTGCGTCTGCTGAATACGATGGCGCCCGATGCCCCAGGCACGCTCATCTCCCTCGACACCGATAAGGATATGATCAAGGCAGTGGCAGCGAAGGACAACATCACGATGATCCGCATCCGTAGCAATCATCAGCTCTCCCACTGGAGCTTTATGGGGAAGGTCTTTGCACTCTTTGAGCACCACTGCATCCCCATTGATATGATCGCTTCGACCGAAGCCTCTATCTCCCTCACCATTGAGCGCAGCACGCTCCCCGATGACCTACGTCACAGCCTCCAGGGCTTGGGTAGCATCGACGTCGAGCACGACATGACCATCGTCTGTGTCGTCGGCGACATGGAGTGGGACAACGTGGGCTTTGAGGCACAGATCCTGAACGCCCTCAGCGAGATCCCCGTGCGCATGATCTCCTACGGCGGTAGCGACTACAACCTCACCGTACTCGTCGAAGCTGCGGACAAGCGCCGCACGCTCCTCGCCCTGAGCGACCACCTCTTCGGCTCTAAGGATGCCAAGAAGGGAGCAGATAAGTAGCATGGCCTCCTCGCAGCCTACCCGCACACAGCTCTGGCTGGGGCTCACTCGCCCACGCACCCTGCTCTCGGGGCTTAGTGCCGTCCTCGTAGCGATCTTCTACGCGGCCTTCATCGGACCTATCGATCCGCTACGCACGGCCCTGCTTCTCGTCGTCGCCATCAGCGCACAGATCGGGAGCAACATTGCCAACGACCTCATTGACTTCAAGAAGGGCGCCGACACCGAGGAGCGCACAGGGCCACTCCGCCCCCTCTCCAAGGGACTCCTCACCGAAGGCGAGGTACGCCGTGCGCTATACATCAGCCTCTTTGTCTTCCTCGCCAGCGGTATCACGCTCGTGGCGCTCACCTCGTGGTGGCTGCTGCTCGTGGGACTGGCTGTCGGGCTGGGCATCTTCGCCTACTCGGGCGGGCCTTATCCGCTCTCCTATCACGGGCTGGGCGATTTGGCGGTGCTGATCTTCTTCGGCTGGGTGCCTGTGGTGACGAGCTTCTTCATCTTGCGTGGGACGATCGCTGACCCCGTGCTGTGGCACTTAGCTACGGCGATCGGTCTAGCGAGCGTGAATATCCTCATCGTGAATAACTACCGCGACGTCGACGAAGACCGCAAGGCTGGCAAGCGCACGCTCATCGTGCGGATGGGCCGTGACTTCGCGCCACGCTTCTACCTCACCTGCGGGCTGCTCTCGATGGGCTTCCTTTATCCTATCTATAGCTTCTGGGGAATGCTCCTCATGCTGCCCTACGTCGTCGTCTTCTCGATGACGCACCGCCAGCTGCAGGAGTCCGAAGGCAGCGAGCTCAACAAGGCGCTCGGTGCTACGGCACGCAACGTCTTCTTCCTCGCCCTCCTCATCGGCGCCATGCTCCTTCTGAGAGCTTAGCCCTCGCCCCAACCGCATCAACGCACCTCGCCCCGCTACGGAAGCCTGACGGCTCGTAGCGGGGCGAGGTTTATTGTGAAGTGAGTATCTTTTATGCGTGCTGTGTCAGTAAAGCCTCAAGAGCCCTAAGTTCAGGCACGGTGTCTATCTCATAGATTTGCGTAGGTCTGCAATAAATAGTGAGTTCATCTTGAAGCTGCAACACAGCGTCATCCCAAAATAATGATTCGAACTCACCACTAGCAACCAACTCATCGATACGCATCCGTATTTTCGTCGCATCATCATAAGTCCAGTAGGATATCCCTGATAAAATATACCCTGTACCACTCTGTGGACGGATTTCCTTGACCAGCTGATTATCATCAAGAGTTAACCCCCATTCATTTTCATATTCCTCCCGATAAGCGGCAAAATATGTAGAGTGAGTAATGTCGGACTCCAGGCAATTCGCAGGCATGTAGACGTCCCCTTCAAGGACATAGCTATCCCCAAACTCCTCTCGAACTAGGTAGAGCGAGTATATATTATTGTACTCATTATAGTACTCATTATGCACGATCTTGACTCCATAGCGGGTCTTCAAGTAATCGAGGCTATCTGCACGATAGCCCGAAACTATAGTGATATCAGTAATACCAGACTCATGAAGAAAGTGAATTTGTTGCTCTATCATAGGAGTCCCCAATACTGGCACAAGACACTTGGGACGGTCATTGGTAAGCGGGCGAAGTCTAGTACCTAGACCTGCAGCAAGAATAATGGCATTCATTGATTTATCGAAGAGGATGAGGACTTAGAAGCTGGTAGCATGGCGTAACAAACTCCGAGTAGGACTAGGAGACTTCCTGCAAAGACAGAAAGATGAAACGGCTGATTAAGAAAAAGAAGGGATAATATGACTCCCCAAGCGGAATAGGTGATATTCAAGCCTAAAGCTCGAGCTGGGCCAATAGCATCTATTGAAGAATACCATGCAAGAAAAGAGCTCATACCAACCCCCGCAGTGAGAGCTAATAGATACAGTACAGACACCGACGTCGAGAAGACGGAAATAATGGGCTTCAATTCAACAAGTCCACTCCCCAATAACATTATCACCAAGAGATAGGAGACAGCAGAAGTTGATTCTCGCAGGAGAAGAGCCGTAGAAGGAGTGATCTTATCACTACGCATACCATACGCACATACAACACTCTCAGAAGCCCACCCTAAAGCTGCTATCATAGCATACTTGAGTGATGAGAATGTAAACTCCCCTCCCCCTTGCTCTGGCGAATAGGCGGTCAGCACTACACCGACAAGACAAACAGAGAGTCCAATCCAGGTACGACGACTGACCTGCTCTTTCAGAACTATTACCGATAACAGAGCTCCTAAAAGGGGATAGGAAGCTGTCACTGTCGTAGTCACAGCAACTCCTACATTAGAGATAGAAAGCAGATAGCAGGTCATTGCTAGTGGGCCACCTAGCAGAGCTCCCAACATACAGAAAAGGGCATCCCTACTCTTTGTAATCGCAGAAAGTTGCCCTACCCTCCCTCTAAAATAGAGTAATAGGAGTAACCAAAGGGCTGCGAAGCCATCATGAAGCATACTTATCCCAAGTACACTAGCAATAGAGTCATCCCCTACCGCTGTCAATACAAGGGAAATCAATAAAGCATCAACAGCCCAAGAGAGCCCAGAGTATCCCCCAGCAAGAATTCCTTTAAATCTATGGGGGGAATTACGGAAACTAAAACTCATGATTAACCCAGCGCTTGATATTCAGTAGAGCCCGAGCATATCTATCTGCCCCATACGAAGCAAAATCCTCACCTCCCGCTTCTTTGATATCAGTCCATAAGGACCAAAGCAAATCCATAAGGATCTGGTATATAAGAATTTTCTCTGACGCATCGGCAGGCACATCATTCAAATAATATCTAGCCAAGAAATAAGCCTGTGCTTCTGCGGAAAAAGAGCTCTCTAAGAAAAGAGCTGCAATATCCCAGTGAGGATCATTCATCCCTGAATATTCCCAGTCAATCAGATATAGATTACCCAAATTATCCTTGATAAAGTTCTCTGCTACAAGATCATTATGACATGGAGCCAATGAGACACCGAGCTCATTAATTCGGACTTGGAGATTAGGTACAATCAACAGTGCATCTTTATCCTCTACTGATATCCCTAACTCCTTTAAAGTATGCTTATACTTACGCAGCTCCGTAAACCCATTAAAGTCATTACTAAGCCTCATCGCAGAATCATGCAGCTTGTGCAAAATTTTTGCTATCCGATCAAGATATTCAACCCTCTGAATAGTAGCCTGCCCTAGTGGTTGTGCGCCAACAATGAAATCAGCCAACTTAATTCCTGTCTGAGCATCGAAATATCGGATGGGAGGATTAATTCCTAGCTGACAAGCGATCTGGGAGTTCGTATGCTCGTTACTCCGATCTACCATCGTCTCTGAGGCCACACCTGGGAGTCGCAACACATAGCTTTTCCCTGCATATTCTACTCGGAAATTCTTATTTGACATCCCCCCAACTGGAGCAATTACAACTTGAGAGGAGTCAATAGGAGTAGAGAATATGTGACTTAAATGTGCTACCAGGTTATCAATATTCAGGGGATTTTCCTTCCTAAGTAATCTGGGATAGATGTAGTTGACCATACGATGCTGGTCTTCGTCTGAGTCAATGTCTCCCCAAATTAAATCATTGAAGAATAGGGCCGGTCGCTCTATGGGATTAGTCACCTCCAATAAAGCATACTCATAGTTCAGCAATGGATTATTAGCAGCCTTCCATAGTGCGACCATACGCTCGAAGGTCTGAAGAGAAAGCCGCATAATCCCCAATAGCTCACCACTAATCGATGCTAGCTGATGCCGATCCTTACTTACTTTAGTTACAAATCCATGGGTAAGTCCAACAAATGCTTCATCTCCACTACCAGATTCCTCTGTCACAGAAAGGCAATCTCGATATGTGGTCTTTGTTAGGTCTTCTAGCACCCGACCTTCATAAAAGGTATCTCCCTCTATAAGCAGGAAGTCCTCTGTAAGCACCCCATGGAGCCGAGCAAGCGAACCCATAGAGCTTGTGAAGGCATAGTCTGGATTATATATAACAGAGATTCGGGAATCACTCTGAGCATAAGGTTCAAACAGATCGGAGCGATATCCTGTGACGATATATATACGCTCATAATTTAGCTGATCCAACAGGAGTAAAGTACGATCCAATAGACATACGCCATCGGCAATAGGCACTAAAGGATAGGGCAACTTCCCATTAAATTCTCGGCGAGCTGCCAAAATTACGGCGGTAGATATCTGCTCATTCATTATTCCCAAACTTTCATGTTATGACCTCTTATTCTCCAAGTGCCTACGTAGCTCGTCTATTTCCCATCTTCTGTCAAGATCGATGAAATAGCGGCCATGCACTGAGTAGCGCTGAGACTCTGGGGGTAGCTTCATATAATCACCATACTGCTGCGACAAGTAGGCGTGGTAATCTCGAGGCATACTTATAGAGAAGTCTTCAAAAGGAAGCTCAACTGGCTCAGCAAACCAGTCTTTGGGGAAGATTTCATGCTCTCGCGTATACTCAATACCATAGCAGATACCTTTATCCCCGGAGAAAGAGAGCATTTCTTTAAGCTGTCTTTCAGCACGAGCCCAAATAGATCTTCTGAAGGGACGACAGTAGCACATATGATAGAGCACTTTAGGAAGGCCCCTAAGAATACCATGCTGTGCAAGACGATCTTTAAATAGGCGCCAGTTGTAATGTTCTTGACCAAGAATATATAGTTGTATGGTCCGGCGATAGAGGTCTGCACGAGTGGCTATCTCCTGGAATGAACCAGACGTAAAGTCTAGCGGGAATATATCTACATATACCCCGAAGATAAATGGATACTCTGGCGTCTCCCAAACCGTCGTCCTCTTATCGGCAAACTTAGTTAGGGGAAGATAGTAACCATCATCCCCTAAGCACACAACTTCATAGTCTGGATACTTGCTCTGTAGCGATGTCCAAAGCGAAATAAAGCGATTATAATTCGCCCTATCCATATAGACATCAATATCATCATCCCAAGGGATCATCCCTGAATGTCGTACAGCTCCAATAGCAGTCCCACCACAGGCATAGTAAGTAATTTGATGTTCCTTGCAGAAGGAAATAAAGGCCTTCATTGTCTGTAACAAGACCTCCCTATAGCGATTATGTTGCTCAGCAGCCATTAGCATATATATTTAAACTATACAAAGTTACACAAACTATACAGAAGTAGTACGATCATCAACCACCATCAGCGCTTGTGGAGGCGGGCGACGACACGGAGGACAAAGGCTGTCGGGGCAAAGGGCACCAGGCGGAGCAGGAGGCGCTGCAGAAGCGGTGTGCCTGCGATGAGTTTCCTTCGACCTCGGAGCATCGCCTCGTAGCTACGGCGCGCCACGTCGTCGGGGCTTTGGGTAAGCTGGGCTGCAAGGCCCGTACCTTCGAGCTTCGCGGCAGCTTCGAAGCCCGTGCGCATCCCGCCAGGCAGGACGACAGTGGCCGTGACGCCCGTTCCCCGAAGCTCCTCGCTGAGTGCCAAGATCAGCGATGTGACGTAGGCCTTCGCTGCGAAGTACGTGGCTTGCCATGGCCCTGGGACGAGCGAGGCAATTGATGAGACATTGAGGATGCGCCCACTGCCTCGCGTGATGAAGCTCGGCAGGAAGAGCTTCGTCAGAGCCGTCAGCGCGGCGATGTCTACAGCCAGCAGGTTAGCGTCGTCCTCGAGGGAGCGCTCGGCAAGGCTCCCTTGTCCGCCCAGCCCCGCATTATTGATGAGGTAGTCGACCTGGAGGCCGAGGCGCTCCACTTCAGCGAAGAGCGAGGCGGGCGCATCGGGCTCAGCAAGGTCCTTCGCGAGGACGTGGACGGAGACGTGATGGGCTTGCTCCAGCTCGGCCTTGAGAGCGAGCAGACGCTCCTCACGGCGAGCGACAAGGATAAGGTTGCCCCCCAAGGAAGCATGCAGGCGGGCATAAGCTTCGCCGAGCCCACTGGAAGCCCCCGTGATAAGGGCGGTCTTAGCGTGATCCATACGATGGTAAAAAGGGGATTTTGTGCGCCCCAAAGTAGCCTACTTTTCGCCCTCAAGATGAGGCGTTCGGCACGAGAGATTAATCAACTGTTATACAAAGCGTTATAACGCCGTGCGAAGGTAGTCAGATTTTCGTGCGCACGAAAATATTTTTTTGTGCGCACGAAAATTTATTTCTGTGCGCATAGAAATTTACCGTCGTGCGCACGGCGATAAATTTTCATCCACAGGGAAGATATTTTTCCTCCCCACGAAAGTTAGTTTTCCTCCCCAGGAAAATACTTATCCCTGCCGAGGTAGGATGCTCCGCCTTCGGACAAAAGAAGAGCCCCGACTGGATACCAACCGGGGCCCTTGCCTATGAATGGGAGTGGCGATTACTTGCCAGCTGCCTTCAGGCTACGACGCTTAGCGACTTCGTAAGCGATAGGCGTAGCGACGAAGAGCGTGCAGTACGTACCGAAGATGACACCCAGGAGGATGGCGAAGGTGAAGCTACGCATCGTAGCACCGCCGAAGGCGAAGACGATCAGCATCACGAGCAGCGTCGTGAAGGACGTATTCAGCGTACGGGAGAGCGTAGAGTTCAGAGCGCCGTTGATGACCTGGAAGCGGTCGGCCTGAGGATGGTTGCCCACTTCTTCGCGGATACGGTCGAAGACGATCACGACGTCATTGATGGCGTAACCGATGATTGCCAGAAGTGCCGCGATGAAGTTCTGGTCGACCTCCATGGTGAAGGGCATGATCTTCCAGCAGAGGACGTAGATGGCGATGATCATCAGCGTCGTCACCGTGACCGAAGCAAAGGCACCGATAGAGAAGGCGACATTGCGGAAGCGGATGAGGATGTAGATCGCCATGAAGAGGAGCGAGAGACCGACAGCGATGAGGGCCTGCGTCTTGATGTCGTTAGACATGCTGGCGCTTACCTTCTGCGAGCTGACGATGTAGCTATCGAAGTCAGCCTTTGAGGGCGTCGTCTTGTAGAAGCTATTCAGACCCTTATAGAGCTTATCCTTGATCTGATCTTCGACAGCCTCGCCGGAGTCTTCGATGAGGTAGTTCGTAGACACGCGGATCTGGTCACCCTCGGTACCGATAGCGGTGAGGACGAGCTTCTGGTCGAGCTGAGGAGCGAGCTTCTCACGGACCTGCTGGTTGTCGACCTTCTGATCGAACTTGATGATGTAGTTACGACCACCCGAGAACTCGATACCGTTGTTCAGACCGACCGTGAAGAAGCCGACAAGACCAGCGATGATGAGGACGATGGGCAGGAGGTAACCCTTCATGCGAGCCCCGAGGAAGTTGTACGTGGGGTTCACGAGGAGGTTCTTCGTCATCGCCGTCGTGTAGGTCACGTTGTCGAGCTTGTGGCGCTTGTCCAGAGCTTCGAAGACCATACGGGTAAGGAAGACCGCCGTGATGAAGGAGGAGATAAGACCGATGATCAGGGTCGTAGCGAAGCCACGGATAGGTCCTGCACCGAAGTAGAAGAGGACGACACCGGTGATGATCGTCGTGAGGTTCGAGTCGAAGATAGCGCTGAAGGCATTGCCATAACCGTCGGCGATAGCGCGGGTCATACCCTTGCCGTTGCGCAGCTCTTCCTTGATACGCTCATTGATAAGCACGTTCGCGTCGACCGCCATACCGAGCGTGAGGACAAGACCGGCGATACCCGAGAGGGTGAGGACGGCGTTGAACGAAGCGAGGATACCGAGCGTGAAGAAGCTGTTGACGATGAGTGCGAGGTTGGCGATCATACCAGGGATGAAGCCGTAAGCCAGGCACATATAGACCATCAGGAGGACGAGTGCGATAGCGAAGGAGATGATACCAGCCTGGATAGAAGCCTTACCGAGGGTAGGACCGACGACGTTCTCCTGCTCGATGACGACGCTCGTCTCCATCTTACCCGAGTTCAGTACGTTCGCCAGGTCATTCGCTTCTTCGATGGTGAAGTTCCCCGTGATAGAGGAGTTACCACCAGTGATCTCGTTGTTGACGTTAGGCGCAGAGTAGACGACACCGTCGAGGACGATAGCGATAGAGCGGCCGATGCTTTCCTTCGTCAGGCGAGCCCAGATCTGAGCACCTTCCTGATTCATAGTCATAGAGACCTGAGGCTCAGCGCTACCGAGGCGGTTGTGGTCGACGTCTGCCTTAGCCGAAGTGACGACGTCACCCGAGAGGTCGGGCTTCATCGAGCGGTTCGTGCGGATAGCGTACAGCTCATAGATATTGGTGAGCTTACGCGTCTTGGGATCCTGGATGGGCTTAGCACCCCAGAGCAGGGTGAGGTCCTCAGGCAGGAGGTGATATTCAGTAGCCAGCGCCAGGAGCGAGTCGATCTTGTTGCGATCGCGGTCCTGAGCGAGACCGACGGTAGCACCGCCACGGCCTCCGAGCTGGAGGTACTTAGAGAGGGTATCAATAGAAGCGAGCTGCGAAGGAGCTGCGGCAGGAGCTACGAGAGCAGCGCTATCGTGAGCCGTGCTGTCATTAGCGGCTACCGAGTCAGCAGCTACGGGGATGGGGCGAGCAGCTGGAGTACCGAGAGCGAGCAGACGATCGCTGAGGCCAGCCAGGTCGTTAGCTACTTCATCAAAGGTATAGGTGCGCCAGAACTGGAGGTTAGCACTACGCTGCAAAAGTTCGCGTACACGCTCAGGATCCTTGACACCAGGGAGCTCGACGAGGATACGGCCCTGACCCTCGAGACGCTGGAGGTTAGGAGCGACGACACCGAAGCGGTCGATACGCGTACTCAGGACATTGAATGAGGCTTCGACAGCGCTGTTGTACTTCTCCTTCAGGAGCTCGATGACCTTATCCTCCGTGGTAGAGGGATTGATCTGGTCACGCAGGTCTCCCGAGCCGAAGACGACCGCAAGGTTTACCCCTGGGGAGAGCTTCTTATACTCGGCTACGAACTGATCGATGTAGTTGCCCTGTGAAGTGCTTTTCGAAGCAGCCTGGATGGCCTTCTGGAAATTGGGGTCATCGGTGTTGCCTGCGAGGCTCTTGACGAGGTCACCAGCATTAAGCTTGAGGATAACGTTCATCCCGCCCTTGAGGTCGAGCCCCAGGCCGATCTGTTGCTTGCGAGCTTCCTTGAGGGTGTATCCGAGGAACACCTTCTCGTTAGCCATGGAGTCGAGATAAGCCTTCCCTGCGACTTCGCCCATCTTCTCCGCCTTACCATCGTAGTGGTTAGTAATGAGGGAGAAGGACAGGTAAAACGCACAGATCAAAGCCAAGCTCACTGTGACGAAAGTCACAAATCCTTTGTTTTGCATCGTGTTGTATTACTTAATTGATTGTATCTTATTTCCTTTGTTATAGGGCACAATATGCCCACAAAAATAGCCGATTTTTCCGTAATATCCGCCACTTAGCACCTTCGCGTTACGTTTCCCCGCCGTAGTATCGTACGGGGAAGGGAGCGAAAGAGGGCTGCATCATCCCCCTTCCTCACCCTTCCACACAGCCAAATCCCCTGCTAAAGGGAAGGTATCAAGTCCCCCTGATCAACACACCACAGCTGATATACTGTCAGTTAGGCGCACCACCTCTTCCCCCAAGGGCCAACACTCTCGCAGGCAATGAAGAAGGACGAGAGGCCTAGCTCCACAAGCACCTTTATATAAGAGCAGGCGTCACACATCGTCAACATCCAAGTTGACTACTCTATAGAGAGGTGGTTGCAACCTATATTGGTCTCTGGGTGAACCTGTATAGGTCATCACGCCGACCTCTATTAGGTTGTTGCTCCGTGTAGGGATAAAAGTTGTGGACGAGTGGTAGATAAGTTTGGACTACGTACGTGGATCTAATATCTACGTACGTGGATATTTGGATTTACATGCCTGGTCTTTAAGACTACGTACATAGACAGAGGAAAACCACTACGGGAAGGCGCTTTACTCTTCACGAGAAGGACACTTTTCCCTACGCTGGATAAGAGGAATACGCACGATAAAGCACCCCTTACGCAAAAGGCTCTTATATCCTGCTTATTCCGTACCTTAGTGGAAGTATTCACCTCCCTACATCGCACTAAGATTATGGCTAAGATATTGGTGGCCTTCGACACGATCGACGAAGGCTTCGAGAAGATCGGTGCTGAGCACGAAGTCATCCGCCCCCCACGTGGACGGGACTTCACCCACGAAGAGCTATGCCAGCTCCTCCCCGAGGCTGATGTCCTCTGCACCTCCTTCGACTACCCAGCACGTGCCGAGCTCCTGCAGCATGGGGCGAAGCTCCGCCTGATAGCCAACTTCGGCGTCGGCTTCAACAACATTGATATCGACTACGCTTGCACCCACGGCATCGTCGTGACCAATACGCCTCAGGCCGTGATCATCCCGACGACGGAGCTTACTCTGGCACTCATGCTCGACTGCGCTCGCCGTGTCAGCGAACTTGACCGCCTCATCCGTCAGACACCTGGCAAGCGCCCCACCATCGGTCGCATGGGCTACCTCGGCGTGCACCTTGCAGGCAAGACGCTGGGGCTCATCGGCTACGGACGTATCGCTTCAGCCGTCGCTGAGCGCGCTCGCGCCTTCGGCATGAAGATCCTCTACTACAAGCGCACCCCACTGAGTGCAGACGAGGAGGCTCGCCAAGGGATCACCTATGCCCCGCTGGATGATCTCCTCTTCGGCTCCGACTTCATCTCGATCCACACACCCTACAGTGCCGAGACGCACCACTTCATCGGAGAGCGGGAGCTGGCACTGATGAAGCCTACCGCTATCTTCATCAATACCGCCCGTGGTGCCGTCGTCGACGAAGAGGCCCTCGTGAAGGCTCTTCAGACGGGCTACATCGCAGCGGCAGGGCTGGACGTCTTCGAGAATCAGGATAACCCCCACCCCACGCTCTGCACCCTCGACAACGTGTGCATGACCCCCCACACAGGTACCCAGACAGCTGATGCCCGCCGAGATATGAATGCGGAGATGCTGGAGAATGTCGTGCGCTTCCTCGCTGGACGTACCGACCTCAATCGCGTCGCATAGTCTCCCTCACCCTTGCCTCTATACAATTATATATGCGTAAGCTTACCGCTCTACTCTTCTCGCCACTGCTCGCCCTCAGCATCAGCTGCTCGAAGAGGTCCAACCCACCCGCTATGGAGATACTCCACCCCAACGACACGCTGACCCGCATTGAGATCAATAGCCCACAGCGCTACCTCCTCCTCCCCATCGAGGAGAGTCAGCCCGAGGTGCAGGTACGCCTCGTAGGCGACCGCCCCGAGGATACGTGGCTCGACATCCGTCTGGCCGTCGATAGCATCGACTACTATGTCCCCCTCGCCTTGCCCGAAGGCAAGAGTCCTACGACGGTAGAGATCATAGGTCTTGATAGGAAGGCGATTAGCTATGAGAAGATGCAGCTCGCCGATACCTTCGACACCTCCGCCAAGGACTATTACTGCCCTGCCTACCATCACAGCCCCGCCTATGGCTGGATGAACGACCCCAACGGCATGATCTACAAGGACGGCGTCTACCATCTCTACTATCAGTACAATCCCTATGGCTCGAAGTGGGGCAATATGTACTGGGGACACAGCTCCTCACGCGACCTCATTCACTGGGAGCACCACGATCTCGCCTTAGCACGTGACACCCTTGGGCACATCTTCTCGGGGAGTGCCATCCTCGACAAGCAAGGGACAGCGGGCTTCGGCAAGGATGCCATCCTCGCCTACTACACGGCTCACAATACGCATGCGGGGAAGCAGTGGCAAGCCCAGTGCTTGGCCTACAGCCTCGACAACGGGAAGACCTTCACGAAGTACGCTGGCAACCCTATCCTCACACCCTTCGATGGCGTCTCGGACTTCCGAGATCCTAAGGTCTTCTGGTACGCTCCCGAGAAGAGCTGGTACATGATCGTCTCAGCTGACAAGGAGATGCGCTTCTACCGCTCTCAGGATCTGAAGAAGTGGGACTACGTGAGTGCCTTCGGCGAAGGCTACGGAGCACGCCCCAACCAGTTTGAGTGCCCCGACTTCTTCCAGCTCACTGACGAGACGACGGGCAAGGAGAAGTGGGTGATGATCGTCAACATCAATCCAGGCTGTGCCTTCGGTGGGAGTGCTACCGAGTACTTCGTCGGCAGCTTCGATGGCAAGGAGTTCGTCCCCGAGACAGCGCCCGAGATCGCCCATTGGCTGGACTTCGGGAAGGACCACTATGCGCTGGTTACCTTCCACAACACAGGTGCCCGCACCATCGGCATCCCCTGGGTGAGCAACTGGCAGTATGCCAATGTCACTCCCTTCAAGCAGACACGAGGCATGAACGGCCTACCTCGTGATCTCTTCCTCTTCACGAAGGACGGCACAAGCTATGTAGGTGCCCACCCCTCAAAGGAGGTCGAAGCCCTGCGCAAGGAGCAGGTCAGTCTCAGCCTTCCCCAGAGTATCGGCGAAGAGGTACGCCTCCTCGATGCGCTCAAGGGACTTGAGGATAGCTTTGAGCTCGAGCTGGAGCTGACCCCAGCGGCGAAGACGACTCGTGTCGGCCTCGTCCTCAGCAACGAGATGGGCGATGAGCTACCCATCTACCTTGACTTAGAGAAGGAGCGCATCACTATGGATCGCACCAAGAGTGGACTCATAGACTTCGGCACGAAGGCGACACCTCACGACCGCGAGAGCAATGACTGGCGCGACCGCGATGGGGTGAACTATCAGAACGACTTCGCTATCGCTACATGGGCTCCCCTCAGTCTTTGCACAGGGAAGACCTATAAGCTCCGCCTCTTCGTAGACCGCAGTATGGCCGAGCTCTTTGTCCAAGGCGGACGCATCGCGATGACGAACCTCATCTTCCCCCGCAAGCCCTACTCGACCCTTCGCCTCTATAGCGAGGGTGGTGCTACCCAGCTCCACTCAGCGAAGCTCTACCGACTAGGACTATAGTTTTCGTACTTTTGTGCCGCATTAATAAGGTATAAATAGACAGACCATCCGATAGATCATCATGGATCATGAACCCATCATATTAGGGATTGAGAGTTCGTGCGACGACACCTCGGCAGCCGTCCTCGTAGGTCACAAGCTCCTGAGCAATGTCATCGCCTCACAAGCCGTCCACACCGCATACGGTGGTGTCGTGCCTGAGCTGGCCTCACGTGCCCACGAACAGAACATCGTCCCCGTCGTCAGCGAAGCCATCCGCCGCGCTGGCATTACAGCACAAGACCTCGACGCCATCGCCTTCACACGAGGCCCCGGGCTCTTAGGCTCTCTGCTTGTCGGGACGAACTTTGCCAAGGGGCTCTCCCTCTCGCTCGGTATCCCCATGGTAGAGGTCAACCATCTCCATGCGCACGTGCTGGCCCACTTCATCGAGGAGGAAGGCGAGGAGCATCAGAGCCCTGAGTTCCCCTTCCTCTGCCTCCTCGTCTCAGGTGGCAACTCGCAGATCATCCTCGTGCGCTCGGCCTCCGATATGGAGATCATCGGGCAGACCATCGACGATGCTGCGGGCGAAGCCTTCGATAAGTGTGCGAAGGTCATGGGGCTGGGTTACCCTGGTGGCCCTGTCGTCAACCGCCTTGCTAACGAAGGGAATCCGAAGGCTTTTGCCTTCAGCAAGCCCAACGTCCCAGGCTACGACTACAGCTTCAGCGGGCTCAAGACCTCCTTCCTCTATACCCTCCGTGATGAGCTGGAGAAGAATCCCAACTTCATCGAGGAGCGTAAGGCCGACCTCTGTGCCTCCCTCCAAGCTACCGTCATCGACATCCTGATGAAGAAGCTCCGCCAAGCAGCCAAGGACTTAGGCATCCGCCAGGTCGCTGTCGCTGGTGGCGTATCGGCCAATACAGGGCTGCGTGATGCCTTCCATGATCATGCTCGTCGCTATGGCTGGAAGGTCTTCATCCCAAAGTTCGCCTACACCACCGACAATGCTGCGATGGTCGCGATGAACGGCTACTTTAGCTTCATCGACGGCAAGCGCACCGAGCTTGACGCCGTACCCTTCGCCCGCGTCACCATGTAGCCAGAGACAACAGCTATGGATCAGACTCATCTCACTTCACTCACTGAGCTCCTCCTACAGCGAGGGCTCCATATCGCCACGGCTGAGAGCTGCACCCTCGGAGGCGTTGCCTCCACCTTGGGTAGTCACTCGGGCTCTTCGGCTTATCTCCAAGGGGGTATCATCGCCTATCAGTCCGACCTCAAGACCTCCCTCCTCGGCGTGCCGCCCGAGCTCATCGAGACCTACCACGTCGTCAGTGAAGAGGTCGCCTGCGCTATGGCTCTTGGAGCTATGGAGCAACTCCAAGCCGAGGTAGCTATCGCCACGACGGGGGTCGCTGGCCCTACGGGTGGTGATGCTGCGCATCCCGTAGGTACGATCTGCATCGCTGTCGTCTTCGAAGGGCCAAGAGGACCCGTCGTCAATTCGACCACCCTACGTCTATCAGGGAGCCGTGAGGAAAACATCTCCCAAGCGATCCAAGAGGCCCTGCACCTCACTCTACAGCTCCTCGAAGCTCATCCCTAACGATATATCCCGCTACATATAGACCGCTCTCATGATGCGTAAGCCCTACCACTGCCTTCGTTCGCTGGGGACAGCACTCACCCTACTCCTGCTTCCTTCGCTCTCCTCTTCTCCTCTACTGGCACAGTCCAGCGAGCAAGTATGCCGTATCGGCCTGTACTACAAGGTGCTCGGCGAGGGGACTAACAGCAAGAGTATCCCCGTGCTTACAGCAGTCCAGCCCTTTGGCCCCGCAGCCGTCGGGGGCTTCTTCCCTGGAGATCTCATTACCCAAATCGACGGGGTACCCACCACAGGACTCACGAAGCAGCAGATCAGCGAGCTCCTTGCAAGCCCCGTAGGCGAGCACCTCCTGACGATCGTGCGCATTGGCTCTGGCACTACGGCTCGCATCCTTCGTCCCAGCTGCAAGGCGCCCTATGCCCTCACCGAGCGTGAGCTGGCTACAGCCTTCAGCGGCTACAGCCCTATGGACCAAGCGAAGCAGCAGCGCACCCTCTCGTTTGCCTTCGAGGTCGGTACGCCCTTCGATTGGTCACAGGCCAAGACCTTTGCCTTCGCTCCTTCTGAAGGAGAACATCGTGACCTCTACGACATCGTGTACGGACAGATCGCGGGACTCTTAGAGGCACGCGGGCTGACGCAGCAAGCCAGTGGCCCCGACTTCGTCCTTGAGTGCTCGCGTAGTGAAGCTGAGGGAGGAGCACGCCTCTCCCTACAGGTCACTTCACCCAGCAAGCCCAATCAGACGCTGTGGAGCGGCACAAGCAGCCTGCCCAAGAGCACGAAGGAAGCGCAGCTCTATGCTCGTCAGGCCATCCCTGTAATGCTCCAAAGCTTCCCCTACCTCGCAGCATCTCAAGCAAACTATACTGAGGAGACGAGCCGCTACCTCTATACGGGTATCCTCTATGACAGCCGTGACCTCAGCCGTATCGTTGATGTAGAGGAAGGGTCGCCTGCCTTCACTGCAGGTCTACGTGTCGGTGATAAGGTGCTTCGCGTCAACGGCAAGCCTCTTAGCCCTACGACAGTCGCAGAACTCTCGTCACGCTACCGCAACTTCCTTGACGAGACCTACCGTTACCGCTCGGCTGAGGCTGTGCGTCCCGAGCAAGCCCCATGGAAGAGCAGCGACTACGGGAGTATCCGCAAGGCATTAGAGAAGGATAAGTACGCCAGCGTCTTCAGCTACCTATTCTTCTTCCGCCCCTACATCAATGAGACCGAGCAGACCGAGCTCATCTTCGAGATCGAACGTCACGGCGAGACCTACACGCTCAACCTCGCACCCGTCCTCCGCGATGAAACGGTCTTCATCCCCCAATAACGCCCTATGCAGCCTGCACCACTCTCAACCTATCAGCTCGGTCGCATCCAGTCACTCCCCATCCTACGCCTCGTATCGATAGGCGCCTACCTCGACGGGGGCATCCAAGACATCCTCCTTCCCCTGCGCTACCTCCCCGAGGGAGCTAAGGAGGGCGACATGGTCTCTGTCTTCGTCTATCACGACAACGAAGGGCGCCTCATAGCGACGACCCTCACGCCCTTAGCTCAGGTCGGGGAAGTGGGTTATCTCCGCTGCTCCTCCGTGACCGATGCAGGAGCCTTCCTCGAGTGGGGCATCCATAAAGATCTCTTCGTCCCCTTCCGCGAGCAGTCGACGAAGATGCAGGAGGGATATAGCTACATCGTCTACCTCTACATCGATGCCCTGAGCGGAAAGATCGTCGGCTCAGCACGCCTCTCCAAGCACCTCGATACGATGCCAGCTGACTACGCTCCAGGGACGAAGGTCAGCTGTATCGTCACCGAGCAACACGAGCTGGGCTACCGCTGCGTCATCGAGGACAAGCACTGGGGACTGCTCTACAGCGACACGGCACCACGTATGATCCAGCGCGGTGAGCGCATCGAAGCCTACGTCATCCGCCTCCGCGAAGAGGATAATAAGGTTGACCTCTCCTTCGTCCCCGTGGGCTATCAGAAGGTCGACGGTGAGCAGGCACGCCTGCTCACGATCCTCGAGAAGCATCACGGGCGTCTACCCATCGGTGACAAGAGCCCTGCAGAGGACGTCATGCGCCTCACGGGGATGAGCAAGAAGACCTTCAAGATGGTCCTTGGCTCACTCTATAAGGCGGGGCTCGTCACGCTCGCTCCGACAGAAGTTCGCAAGAAGTAGTGCCCTTCCCTCCCCACGTAATGCACACTCCCTTCCAACCCAGTGAGCAAGTATGGGCTACCCTCGAGGCGATGAACGAAGCATCGCACAGAGGGCAGCCCTTCTTCTTTATCTTAGACTTCGAGCTGCAGGAGGGCGTCTTCGTCCTCGAGCCACTGCAGCACCACGACGGCTCGCTCTTCTTTGCCTTCCCCACGGCGAAGACACCCGATCCCATTGGCTTGAAGGGAAAGCTCACGCTCACCCCTTCGCTCGAAGCCCCCGAGCGCTATGCCGAGCGCTTCGACATCATCCACCAAGGGCTGATGCGGGGAGATAGCTTCCTCACGAATCTCACCATCCGCACACCCATCGAGACCGAGGCCAGCTTAGCGGATATCTACCTCTCTTCCGAGGCGACCTATCGCGTCCTCCTCCCTGGGCGCTTCGTATCCTTCTCGCCCGAATGCTTCGTGAAGCTCCAAGGGGATGAACTCGCTACGCACCCGATGAAGGGTACCATCGACGCCCGAATCCTTGATGCAGCCGAGAAGCTCCGAGCGGACTACAAAGAGGGCTGCGAGCACCATACGATCGTCGACTTGATGCGCAACGATCTGAGCCGCGTAGCCGAGGGCGTGCACGTCCGCCGCTTCAAGTACCTCACTGAGCTCCACACCTCCTCGGGACCGCTGCTGCAGATGAGCTCCGAAGTCGTCGGAAGCGTTGACCGTAGCGAAGGGCTCCGATTAGGCGACCTCATCCTCCAGCTCCTCCCCGCAGGCTCCATCAGCGGGGCGCCAAAGGAGCGAACTGTCGCGCTCATCCAAGAGGCGGAAGGCCGTCCTCGCGGCTTCTATACAGGCGTCTGCGGTTACTTCGATGGCGCAAGTCTGGACTCTGCCGTTCTCATCCGCTTCGTCGAGGAGGATGCTTCGGGAGCGCACTTCTATCGCTCGGGCGGCGGCATCACCATCAATAGCGTCGCAGAAGACGAATACCGCGAATGCTTGCAGAAGATTTACATCCCCCAGTAGCGGGTGCCACCTCACCGAGCTTCATCGAGACCTTCATGCTCCGTGGTGGAGAGCTCATAGCAGGTGAACTCCATCGGGAACGCATGCTTCGCACCCTCCGAGAGCAGGGGGCGGATACCGGAAGTACCTTTCTACAAAGTCTCCTTAACACCTCCCCTTGGCGGGAAGTCGAGGCTTACCTCACGGGACAACAGATCCTCCCCACCACGACCTACCGCCTCACGCTCGAGTACAGCCTCGCAGGGCTCTCTGCCATCCGCCTCGTGCCCTACTGCAAGCGGACGATACGCGCACTGCGTCCCATTCCCCTCCCCGATGGCTTCGAGTACAGCTATAAGTATGCTGACCGAAGTTTCTTCGAGCGGGTGAAGGCTGAGCTTATCAGCGATGAAGAGCCGCTCTTCGTGCGCCCCGACGGCACTATCACCGATACCAGCTTCACCAACGTTCTCATCGAGACCGAAGCAGGCTACCTCACCCCCACTCGCCCGCTCCTCAAGGGCACTCAGCGCGAAGGGCTGCTACGTGCCGGCCTTATCGCCGAAGCCGACGACCTTACCCTCAGCACGCTCCGCTCCAAGGCTAAGGCCATCCTCCTCATCAACGCACTCCTTCCACTTGAGGAAGCCCTCCGCCTTCCCCCCGAAGCCCTCCAAGACTGATTTTTTACCCACAAAAATTCTCGCCCCTCAGCACGAAAATTCGGCTGTGAGGCGAGGTCGTTGTTTATTGATAAGAGAAGCCCTCTTATCTCTTAAGATATCATAGCGCAGAAATGATATTACGTAGATGCAAGCCTTGGGTAATCTTCATCTGTTCCACTTGCACCGCCTCACGATATCGGGTATATTGAGCGATATCAATGGAAGCTAAACGCTCAGGAAGCTCCAAGAGGGAATCTACGGCAATACCCAGCTGATGCTCCAACACATAAGGTGCAATGGCAGAATGTCGCCATACAATAAGTGGTATCCCTGCTGCTATATAGAGTGAAGCCTTATGAGGGGCATTGATTTTTAGATACTCTCCGATACGCCCTGTGCAAGTCGTGATAGCTTCTCCATCCCAAACCAATCCATAATGCCCACGAAGCAGGGTCAAGTCATCAGGAGCAAACTTCCCTTTAAACTGAAGTTCATCTGATAATTCAACCTCTTCAGAAAGCCCAACTCCATAAAGCAAGACGTGGAGATTGGCACCTACGATTTGCTGAAGCTCTGGGAGGAACAGGCTCTTGCCTAAGTTCCCCGCAAAACAAACCTCTCGAGGTGCACCCTCTTGATAGTTTAAAGGGGAGGGAGGCGGAGGGGTAGCTAAGTAGTCAAAGAGCTGCAATAGACGGATACGATCAGCAGAGATTCCACTAGAGATAAGTAGCTCTTGCATCGCTGGGGTATGGGCTATAATCGAATCAAAGCAACTCAACTGCTCTCTCTCTTCTTCGCTCAGCTTCCCCGTATAGCGAACGGATTCTATATCATGTACAATCGTAGTAAGGCGCACACAACGCTTTTTCAATAGCCAGTGCCACTTAAAGAGAAGTTTCGTTACGGGATATTGAAGGCATAGCTCTGTCCCCTTAGGAAGACTTAAAATCGTGCGTAGGAGTTCCAAGCTAACTAAGGGCACACGCAAATAGCCAGGCTGATCAAAGCGCAGATTGATATGGCGGGTCTCATAGCCACAGCTTTGAAGGATCTCTTCAACGTCTGCAGGGGCCTTCGAGCGAGCATCTAATGCGGAGCGATCTCGTAAGAAAACGAACTGAACCTTTTTCATAGCTTACCCTCCCTCTATGCAAAGACCTTATCAACCAGATCAAGAGCTTGTGCTATGACATGATGCATATCATAGTACTTATAATCCGCCAGTCGCCCACCGAAGAGATAATTAGGGAGGGCTTCGCCAAGTGCACGATACTGGGTGTACAGCTGCCCATTTTTCTCGTCATTGACGGGATAGTAAGGCTCTAAACCTACATGCCACTCGGTAGAATACTCCTTGGAAATTATGGTTTTGGGATTCTGATAGATCGCATCTCCAAAGGTTTCAAAATGCTTATGCTCAATCACACGGGTATAGGGTACCTCATACTCGGTATAGTTCACGACAGCATTCCCCTGGTAGTTGGGGGTATCAAGGGTCTCAACCTCAAAAGAGATAGAGCGATAAGCCAAGGGCCCAAGTTTATAATCGAAGAGCTCATCAATAGCCCCTGTATATAGGATCTTCTCCCCTAAGGATTCATACTCCGCACGAGAGGCTAGGAAATCAACCTCACAACGCACTTCTACTCCTTCAAGAAGCTTGTCAATAAGAGAATTATACCCTCCCTGTGCTGGGATTCCTTGGTACAGATCATTAAAGTAGTTGTTATCAAAGGTCAAGCGGAGAGGTAGGCGCTTTATAATGAAAGCGGGAAGCTCTGTGCATCTACGCCCCCACTGCTTCTCTGTATAGCCTTTGATCAGCTTGTGATAAATGTCACGACCCACAAGACTAAGAGCCTGTTCCTCTAGATTACGAGGCTCATTAACTCCCTGACGCTTGAGTTCCTCCAAGGCCTCAGCTCGCTGTTCCGCAAGCTTTTCTTCTGCCTCTTGAGGTGTACGACACCCCCAGAGAGCATAGTAGGTATTCATATTGAAGGGCAGGTTATAAAGATGCCCTTCAAAGTTCGCTACGGGTGAGTTCGTATACCTATTGAAGTCTACTAGAGAGGTGACATAATCCCAAACTCGCTTATTCGAGGTATGGAAAATGTGAGCGCCATACTTATGGACGCTGATGCCTTCACGTGATTCACAATAGATGTTCCCACCTGTATGGGGACGTCGCTCCAGTAAGAGACACTTCTTTCCTCGCTTGGTAGCTTCATGGGCAAAGACCGCCCCAAAGAGGCCAGCCCCCACGATCACAAAATCATATAATGCACTCATGATTATCTATTTATAACTATTCCTCAGCGCCCGCGCTGGCTTATAGCCAACTCTTACCATTGGACATCAGACGGAGCCGAACGAATGTCTGAACAAAGTTATTACTTTTTATCAACCTACAACCTCCTTACTGCTATTTATTCCAGGTATTTATGGACTAAAGTCTCCCCCTGTGGGCAGGGCATCAGAGCACTGTGCGGAAGGAGGGAAATTTTCGTGCGCACGAAAATTTGGCGCCCTGCGGACGGAGATTCTACGACGAGGCGAGCGAGCGGAAAAGACGGGCGAAAAGCCCCGTATAAGCCGCAGGACTAAAGTCACGAGCGATGCGCTCACGCCCCTGTCGCCCCATAGCTCGCCGCTCCTCGGGATGCGTGAGCCTCCAACGGATGGCTTCGGAGAGCACCTTCGCATCCTGTGCAGGAGCTAAGAGACCCGTTTGCCCAGGGAAAATGAGATCACGGCTTCCAGGGATATCGCTCACGATGGTCGGGAGTGAGAGTGACATAACTTCGCGCACCACACGGGGCGAAGCGTCACGCCTTCCTCCACGATGGGCGAAGAGATGCCCTCGCGAGTGATGTAGACCTCGAAGTCGGGGAGCTGAGCAAGGCCTCACGCCAAGACGAGGACGGCTTCATCAGCCTCACGGTGCGTGATAAGAAGACGAATGGGGGTATGGGTCTGTGTCATGTAGTGGACGTATCTATAAGGGATTAGGCCTACCTACCCCACTCGCACTTCGGAGAGGCGGGCTGAGGGCAGGTAGGCCTAATCATGTATTGCCAGAGAGGCAAGAGAATCGGAGTAAGTGGCGAACTATGGCTGAGACTCCAGACGCTTGGCCTCGTCCCAGAGGGCGTCCATCTCAGTGAGGGTCATATCCCGCAGGGAGCGACCAGCCTCCTTTGCCTTCGCCTCGACATAGCCAAAGCGGCGGATGAACTTAGCGTTCGTTCGCTCGAGCGCATTATCTGGATTGATGCCGTACTTGCGAGCGACGTTGATGACGCTGAAGAGGAAGTCACCCAGCTCGGCTTCGGAGTCTTCTGCAGAGCCAGAGGTGATGGCCTCGCGAAGCTCACGAAGCTCCTCGTCGACCTTCGTCCAGACATCCTCGGGTTGCTCCCAGTCGAAGCCCACTCCGCGTGCCTTGTCCTGTATGCGGTAGGCCTTGATGAGGGTGGGCAGAGAGGCGGGGACTCCCGAGAGGACGGTCTTATTCCCGCCCTTCTCTTGCTGCTTCAGTTCCTCCCAGCGCTCCACGACAGCCCCAGCAGAAGCAGCTACCGCCTCGCCGTAGACATGCGGGTGGCGGTAGATGAGCTTATCGCAAAGGGCATTGGCCACATCGCAGAGGTCGAAGGTACCCTGCTCCTCGCCGATGGTGCTATAGAAGACAATGTGCAGGAGCACATCGCCCAGTTCCTTCTTGACCTCCTCGGGGCGCCCTGAGAGGATCGCATCGGAGAGCTCATAGACCTCTTCGAGGGTATTGGTACGGAGGCTCTCGGTCGTCTGCTCACGATCCCAAGGGCAGTCCTTACGCAGGCGCTCCATGACATCGAGGAGACGGCTCATAGCCGCCAGCTTCTCTTCTCTACTATGTAGCATATTCGTTTGAGGTGAGAGGGAAGGGTTACTTACGCTTGTCGAACTCGCTGAGACCCGACTTGAGGAAGTTCAGGTACGCAGAGACGTCTTCGTTGAAGGCGTACGAAGGAGCCAGGGGCTTGCCCTGATGATCCAGCAGGACATAGAAGGGCTGTGCGTTGGCACCGAACTTCATGCGCTGGAAGTAGCTCCACTTATCACCGACGGTGCGGAGCTTGACCTTCTCCCCATTCTCCATGATCTCGATAGGCTCCTTGAGCGGTGCCTTCTCATCGACCATAAGCGTGATGAGGACGTAGTCTTCCTCGAGCATGTGCTTGACGTTGGGATCAATCCATACCGACGCCTCCATCTTACGGCAGTTCACGCAGCCGTAGCCAGAGAAGTCGATCATCACAGGCTTCCCTACCTGACGGGCATAAGCCATACCAGCATCGTAGTCGTCGAACTTCGCATGGACCTCACCATTATATAGGTTCAGATCCTGCGTGCGGAGGGGTGGTGCGAAGGCACTGATAGCACGCAGAGGTGCACCGACGAGCCCAGGCATCATATAGACGGCGAAGGAGAAAGAGATGATCGCGAGGAAGAGCGCTGGAATAGGCGTCTTCTCCTGTGGTGCATCATGTGGGAAGCGAATCTTCCCGAGGAGATATAGCCCGAGGAGGATAGCGATCACGATCCAGAGCGAGAGGAAGACCTCACGGTCAAGGATACGCCAGCCGTAAGCCAGGTCAGCGATGGAGAGGAACTTCAGCGCCAGAGCCAGCTCGATGAACGCGAGGACGACCTTCACGGAGTTCATCCACCCACCACTCTTAGGCATCGACTGCAGGAGGTTGGGGAAGATAGCGAAGAGCGTGAAGGGCAGGGCCAGCGCAAGTGCGAAGCCGAGCATCCCGACAGCAGGAGCGAGCATCCCCGAGGAAGAGGTAGCAGCCTGGACGAGGAGCGTACCGATGATAGGCCCGGTGCACGAGAAGGAAACCAGCGCGAGCGTGAAGGCCATAAAGAAGATGCTGATGAAGCCCGAAGCCGAGTCTGCCTTAGCGTCCATCTTCGCGGTCCAAGAGGCGGGCAAGACGAGCTCAAACGCCCCGAAGAACGAGATCGCGAAGATGACGAGGAGGATAAAGAAGGCGACGTTGAAGATAGCGTTCGTAGCCAGATTATTCAGGGCATCCGAGCCGAAGACCGCCGAGACGATGAGCCCCAGTGACACGTAGATCACGATGATCCCGATACCATAGAGCAGAGCGTCACGGATCCCCTTCTTACGGTCAGAGCTTCTCTTGAGGAAGAAGCTCACCGTCATGGGGATCATAGGCCATACGCAGGGAGTGACCAGCGCCACGAGACCACCGAGGAAGCCCCCGACGAGGAGCATCCACAGTGAGCCTTCGGCCTGATTCAGAGCCTTGTCACCATAAGCCTTCAGCTCAGGGATGACGGGGGCCCATAGGTCGGAGGAGGCGAGAGCGGCAGTGTCCTGAGGGGCTACCGATAGCGTATCTACCGAGGCTACACTATCGGCTGAGGGCTCCCCCAGGCTGGTAGCGGTGGCTTCGGTGGTAGCAGGTGTTTCTTCGGTGAGCTTCGTAGCTGCGGCGTCACCGAGCTTGCCCAGCTCCTTAGGCTGGACAGTGAACTCCCAGTTAGCGGGAGGGAGGCACTGCTCATCGTTGCAGGCCATATATCGGATAGCCCCGACGAAGGCGAACTTCTTGGGGTCTGTGATACGGATCTTCTGACGGAAGGTGACCTTACCACTGAAGAAGCGCAGGGTCATCTCGAAGTTGGGGTCATACTTCTCTATGGGCTTCTGCGTGGAGGTTAGGCCACCGACGAGTTCAGCCCCCTCGATCTTATCCACGAGAAGGTGCGTAGGCGTTGGGCCACCCTTAGGGAGCTCCGTGCCGTAGAGATGCCAAGGATCCTTGACCGTAGCTGTGAAGACGAGGACTTTCTCCGTAGGAGACTTGTCCTCTACAGAGCGCGACCAGGTGACAGCATCGCGGATGACCTGAGCGTTGAGCCCCATCCCCAGAAGGAGGACAGATAGGCCCAAGACGAAGCGACGCACCGCCGAGAGGGAGGGGCGCAGGGGAGCAAAGCTCCGTGTCTGTTGATTCATTGCGGACATTGATTTTATATGATTAACTGTTAGTTCTTCTTTGACTTTGCTGCAGGACTCTTAGCTGCACGAGGACGAGGTGCCGTGCTCTTGAGGAGCTTACGGAAGAGTGGAGGAATGGGCTGACGGAAGTCAAGGAGCTTCTTCGTCACGGGGTGAACGAAGCTCAGACGCGTCCCCTCAAGTGCCACTCGACCGAGGTCCTTCTCGGGCGAACCATTACGCCAGTCCCCGACGATGGGGAGGCGCAGGGCTGAGAGCTGACGACGCAGGCGGTTGTTGCGCCCTGCGAGGAGGGATATCGAGAGCAGCGTGCGGCCATTGCCTTCGCTGATGACATGCCATTCAGCACGGCCTGCAGCCTGATCCTCCTCTGAGCGAGGAGTGGAGCGAGTCGTGCGTGCCTTCTTCGCCCTCGAATCCTTGCCTTTGCCCTTCTTCTCTTCGGGAGCGGGAGGCATCAGGATGCCTTCAGACTCCCGAGGTGCCCCCTCAAGGACTGCGGCGAAGAGCTGCTGACGGACATAGTTCTGCCAGTGATCACTAAGCTCACACTGGAGCTCGGCGCTCTTAGCGAAAACGACAAAGCCCGCACAATCCTTATCGAGTCGATTGATGTGGTAGACCTTCGCCAGCGGATTGAAGCTCTTGAGGTGCTCCGACAGCAGGCGCAGAGCGGTCTTGTCCTTCTCCTCGCCACTTGCTACCGTCGGCAGACCAGCTTCCTTGTGAATGACCAGCAGGTACTCATCTTGGTAGAGGATATCGATCTGCTTATGCGTAAGCGTCTTCGGCAGAGGAGCAGGATGAATATTGACAGTATCTCCGGGCTGGAGGGGCGCATCGAACTGCGTCGTCGGCTCCGTACCGATGGCGATGAAGCGGTCGTGCAGGAGCTGCTTGACCGTCGTGCGGCTCTTATCGGGCAGTGCCTCGATGAGGAATGCTAAGAGCGTCGTCGGATGGCCAGCATCGACATAAAGGCGCAGCAGGGGCTTTCGCCCACCAGGCACCGCGATGCGCTCCGCACGGACGGGCTGCTTAGGGGTGGATATAGAGGTCATATTTTTAGTTCTTTTTCTTTTCGTCCATATAGAGCAGGACGTTGCCATAGATCATATAGACCAAGCCCAAGGCCAGGAAGACAAGCCAAGCACCTCGGCCGAAGGAGTCAAAGACACCAAAGCGTGCTACCGCTGAGAGCAGGAAGAGGAGGCCCGAGAAGACTCCCATACGAGCTACACGTCTCAAGATGCGCGAAGCATCCTGCTCGGGAGCTAACACGTAGTACAGACCATACCCTACAGCCCCAAGACCGTAGAGGATATCAAAGAGACGGTGCTCCGTGAGGGCGAGTGCTGCACCCGATATGATGAGCAGGACACTGACGATATAGAGGTACTTATACTTTACTTGCATAGGGCCTTAGTGCTTATTGCTGAGCTGCGGTAGTCGTGTCAGGAGCAAGGACGAAGACCTCCTCACCAGGCAGATGCATATAGTACTGCTCTCGGGCGATACGCTCGATATGCTCGCGGTTGTCACGGATATCGCTGAGGCGAGCGCTGTCTGCTTCATACTGCGGGAGATAGCGATTGTACTCCTCTTGGATAAACGCTTTGCGGCGCTGATTCTTCACATAGTGGAATAAACTATTGTTCCCCAGAAGGAAAGTGAAGATGAAGACAGCGACCCCAGCCAGGATATATCGGAGGGCTGGATAGCGCTTATTACATGTCGCTATCGAGGTAAGGAAGCGCTGCAGGCGCTCCATAAAAGTGGGCTTAAGCTCGGTCATTATCTGTTGGCAGAGGGTCGCAATACGACACAATAATATAGTGCTAAAATACACAAAAGCGCAGACTTGTTCCATTCGCCCCTAAGGCATGCTTCACATTCCCGCCTCTAAGCAGAGGCTGTTGCCTTAGAGTCCTACCCTCTTTTTAGGGTTTAGAGTGCTAAGGCATCGCACGCCCAGCTCCCCGACATACCTCTCCGAAGTGGTACGCAAGCCCTTCGCCTTATCACGCCTATTCCCCTTATTCAGCGGAGGGAAAAGTGTCCTTCTCATGAAGAAAAAAGCGCCTTCATGTAGTGGTTTTTCCGCATCTATGCACGTAGTCTTAAAGACCTGGCACGTAAACCCAAATATCCACGTACGTAGATATTAGGGCCACGTACGTAGTCCAAACTTATCTGCCACTCGTTCGCAACTTTTATCCCTACGCAGAGCAACAACCTAATAGAGGTCACTTCACAAAGCTATACGGAATCAGTCCAAAGCTATATAGCTTTCTTCGCCATCCTATATAGCTCTACCCCACCTACCCATACACCTAATATATGAGATCATTGCGCAAGCCCACCTCTTCATTACTCGTACCTTCTTCCCTCGAAAAGCGGAGTCTTTAGGTTGAGAAGAGCGAAGGAGGAAAAACGAAGCAGTACTGGTCAGCGATATGACCAGCACTAGTGCATCTCCCTCCCCTCATTGATGTGGGCTTATTCCCTATATCTGAGCGCTCTCGGAGTAGCCTCGCACTATGCTCTATCTACGGGAGGATGAAGACTTGGCAAAGCAGGCACTAATTCGTAACTTAGCAGGAGAATTATACACGACTTCGCAAGAAGGGGCTTCCTCTATGAGTCCAATGATCGTGCGGAGCCTGACCACAATGAAGCGACACTTAGCATGAGTTACCTCAAGTTCGACCGCCGACTCATGGCCAACCTCGATGAGTCCACCCAGCGGGAGTACATACGTACCAACCGCAAGGGCGCCTATTGCTGCTCCAGCATCGTAGGCTGTAACACACGCAAGTACCACGGCGTCCTCGTCATCCCCGTCCCCGAACTCAGTGAGAACAACCACGTACTACTCTCCAGCCTCGATCTGACGATCGTGCAGCATGGCGTGCCGTTCAACGTCGGTATCCACGAGTATGAGGGCGATATCTTCAGCCCCAAGGGGCACAAGTACATCCGAGAGTACAATGTCGACATCGCCTCCTCGACGACCTATCGTGTCGGAGGCGTGGTACTGCAGAAGGAGTTCCTCTTCTGCCACTACACCAATAGAATGCTGCAGCGCTACACGCTCCTTGAGGCCCACAGCCGCACGACCTTGAGACTCTCTCCCTTCCTCGCCTTCCGTGACGTAAAGATGCTCACGCATCGCAATGATCAGTATCACGGAGACTATGGTCAGGCTAAGTCGGGGGTCACCTTCTGCCTCTATCCAGGCTATCCTACGCTCTACCTCCAGCTATCAAAGGCTCATAACTTCGTCTCTGACCCACACTGGAATGAGCGTATCGAATATGTCAAGGAGCGCGAGCGTGGCTACGAATACACGGAGGACCTCTATGTCCCCGGCTACTTCGAGGTCGACATCGAGGTCGGCGAATCGATCTACTTCTCAGCTGGCGTCGAGGAAGCCGATCCCGATACCTTGGCACAGCTCTTTGCTGAGGAACGAAAGATCCGCACCCCTCGCGAGGACTTCCGTAGCTGTCTGCTGAATGCCGCCCTGCAATTCTACTACCGCCCCGACGCTACGCACGGCTACCTGCTGGCAGGCTATCCATGGTTTGGGGTGCGAGCTCGCGACCTCTTCATCGCCCTCCCTGGGTGTACCATCTATGCCGATGCTCCTGAGCGCTTCTACCGCATCATGGACACAGTGCTCCCAGATATGCGAGCTTTCATGCGACAGGAGGGCATCTCCAAGGAGATACGCAACATCAACGAGGGAGACATCGGTCTCTGGGCCATCTGGACGCTACAAGAGTATGCCCGCTGGTCCAGCCTCCCCGACATGGTCAGCCGCTATGGCGACTTCCTCGATGAGCTGATACACTATTATCTACGCAACGTACACCCCAACCTCCGCATCGATGATAACGGGCTGTGCGTGATGACGGGAGACGGGCGTCCCCTCTCATGGATGGATGCGAAGGTCAATGGTCAGGCGGTCGTCCGCCGTGAGGGCTATCTCGTCGAGGTCAATGCCCTGTGGTATAATGCCCTGTGCTTCTACCGCGAAGCCCTCCCCCAGAAATGGTCTCCTGAGCTCGAGGAGCTGCTTGGTCGCGTACAGCAGAGCTTCTGCGACACCTTCATCAATCAGCACGGCTACCTCTTCGACTACGTACCCCCACACACCTCTTGGCGTGACTGGAGCGTGCGTCCGAACATGGTCTTCGCCACCTCACTCCCCTACTCGCCCCTACCTAAGGCCACCCGTCGCTCCGTCCTCGAGATCATCACTCGTGAGCTCCGTACGCCGAAGGGCCTCCGCTCCCTGAGCCCGAAGAGTGACGGCTACCAGCCTCAGTGCCACGGCACACAATGGCAGCGGGAGCAGTCCTACTACAACGGCTCCGTATGGCCTTGGCTCCTCGGCCCCTACTTCGAGGCCTGCATCAAGCTCTACGGGCGCAGTGCTATCTCCTTCATCGAGAATACGCTCATCGGCATGGAGGAAGAGCTCCAGCAGCACGGCGTAGGCACCGTGAGCGAACTCTTCGACGGCAACCCGCCCTTCAAGGGACGTGGAGCGATCTCCTTCGCCATGAGCGTCGGAGAACTGCTTCGCTCACTTGCCCTACTCGAAGAGGCTAAGAGTAAGTACGACACACAGATCCTCCCCATAATTAGATACGAATGAAAGCGCTCATGTTCGGGTGGGAGTTCCCACCACACATCCTCGGTGGTCTCGGTACAGCCAGCTATGGCTTGACCCAGGGTATGGCAGCCCAGGGCGATATGGAGACGACCTTCGTCATCCCCCGCCCCTACGGCGATGAGGACAAGAGCTTCCTCAGGATCATCGGTGCGGGAGACACCCCCGTCGTCTACCGAGACGTCAACTACGACTACGTCCGTAATCGTCTCGAGGGGAAGATGGATCCCGAGCTCTACTACCGTCTACGGGATCATATCTATGCGGACTTCTCCTACCTGCCGACAAATGACTTGGGCTGCTTTGAGTTCTCGGGGAAGTACCAAGACAACCTCCTCGAGGAGATCAACAACTACTCCATCGTAGCAGGTGTCATCGCTCGCAGTGAGCCCTTCGATATCATCCACTCACACGACTGGCTGACTTATCCAGCGGGGATCCATGCGAAGCAAATCACCGGTAAGCCCCTCATCGTACACGTCCACGCCACGGACTTCGACCGCAGTCGTGGCAATGTGAACCCCACGGTCTTCGGTATCGAGATGGACGGGATGAACCACGCTGACCACATCATCACGGTCAGCGACCTCACCCGCCGTACCGTCATCGAGAAGTATCATCAGGATCCAGCCAAGGTCACGACCGTGCACAATGCGGTCACGCCACTGGCTCCCTCAATCCTCGCACTCCCCGACCGCCGAGGTGTCCGCGACAAGGTCGTCACCTTCCTCGGGCGTATCACGATGCAGAAGGGCTGTGAGTACTTCGTCGAAGCGGCTGCGAAGGTCTTGGAGCGCACGCAAGACGTCCGCTTCATTATGGCCGGGAGTGGCGACATGATGGATGCAATGATTCGTCTCGCCGCAGAGCGCAATATCTCCGACCGCTTCCACTTCACGGGCTTTATGAAGGGCCAGCAGGTCTATGAGGTCTTCAAGGCCAGCGACGTCTACGTTATGCCCTCCGTCTCGGAGCCCTTCGGCATATCGCCCTTGGAGGCTATGCAGTGTGGCGTCCCCTCGATCATCTCCTACCAGTCGGGGTGCGCCGAGATCCTCAACTATGCCGTCAAGGTAGACTACTGGGATATCGACGCTATGGCCGATGCCATCTACGCACTTATCACCTATCCCGAGATGCACCGCTTCCTCAAGGAAGAGGGGCTTCGGGAAGTCAACAGCATTACTTGGGAGGCAGCTGGACGTAAGGTCCGCGCCATCTATGATCGCTACGTCCGCTAATCACTACACCGACATACCCGCTATCCGTTATGAAAAAGATATGCCTCTGCTTCCAGATACATCAGCCCTATAGACTGCGTCGCTATCGCTTCTTCGACATCGGCAACTCCCACTACTACACCGATGACTACCTCAACGAAGAGGTCTTCGAGCGCATAGCTGATGCGTGCTACATCCCTGCTAACCACATGCTCCTCGAGCTACTGAAGGCCTACCCCGACTTCCGTGTAAGCTTCTCGATCTCGGGTCTGGCTCTTGAGCAGATGGAGTACTACAAGCCTGCACTGATCGATAGCTTCAAGGAGCTCGCTGCCACAGGGCGCGTGGAGTTCGTCGCTGAGACCTATGCGCACTCCGTCGCCTCGCTCTATGATCCCGTAGAGTTCAGAAATCAGGTACGCATGCAGCAGACGAAGCTACGCGAACTCTTCGGTATTGAGCGCTCTCGTGTCTTCTGCAATTCCGAGCTCATCTACTCCGATGAGATCGCCAGCGAGGTGGCAGCAATGGGCTACGAAGGGATTATCACCGAGGGCGCTAAGCACATCCTCGGCTGGAAGAGCCCGAACTATCTCTACGATGCAGCTGCAGAGCCTCGCACTAAGCTCCTGCTACGTAACGCCCCTCTTACGGAGCTGGTGACGAACCACTTCACCAACTACGGCTCTCCCGAGTATCCCGTCACCGCCGACAAGCTCCTTGGCCGAGTCAAGTGGCTTCCCGAAGGAGAAGACTTCACACTCCTCTACATGAACTATGAGGTACTCGGAGCGATGCACCGCCGTGAGTCGGGGATCTTTGAGTTCTTCAAGGCGCTGCCTCTCTTGGCTCCCGACTATGGTGTGGGCTTCGCCACCCCATCGGAGCTCCTTGACGAGCATAAAGCCATCGCACCTCTTACCGTAGCTTCGCCCATCAGCTGGGCAGGAGAAGAGAAGAGTACCAACGAGTGGAATGGCAACATCCTCCAGCAGGGTGCCCTCGAGAAGCTCCGCCAATGGGGTGAGCGTGTGCACGCTCTCGAGGATCGCAGCCTCCTACAGGACTGGCTCTACCTACAGAGTGCCGACCACTTCTACTATATGAATACCATCAACTGGGGAGGCCATCCCTTCAGCCCTTATAACTCGCCTTACGATGCGTTTAACAACTATATGAACGTACTCAGTGACCTCCTTCTCCGTATCGAGGAGCAGGCACCGAGCAGTATCGAGACCGAAGAGCTAAATTCCTACCAGCAGACGATCCACGCACAGGACGAGCGTATCGCCGCCCTCGAAGCTGAGATCCGTCAGCTCAAGAGTGCTAAGGGGAAGGCCTAAACTATCCAGTTATTCATCACAATTATGTCTAAGGACCTACACTTAGAGAATATCCGCCGCGAGTACACCTCGCTCAGCCTTAGCCGCAGGGACCTCCCAGCCGATCCCCTCGAGATCGTCAGCACATGGATCGACCAAGCTATAGAGGCTAAGGTCAACGAACCCACTGCCGTCATCGTAGGGACAGCGACTCCCGAAGGACGTCCCAGCATGCGCACCGTACTGCTGAAGGAGGTCCTCGAGGGGCGCTTCGTCTTCTACTCAAACTACGACAGCCGTAAGGGCAAGCAGATCGCAGCTAATCCTCACGTCGCTCTCACGTTCCTCTGGCATGAGTTCGAGCGACAGATCCACATTGAGGGGACTATTGAGCGCCTCCCAGCTGCTGAGAGTGATACCTACTTCGCTATGCGCCCCTACAAGAGCCGTATCGGAGCACGTATCTCCCCACAGAGCCAGCCCATCCCCTCACGCGAGTACATCATGATGCGCTTCGCAGCAGAGAGCCTCCGCTTCGTTGGGCGCGAAGTGCCTCGCCCAGAGAACTGGGGAGGCTTCGCCGTGACTCCCTCGCGTATCGAGCTCTGGCAAGGGCGTGACAGCCGCCTGCATGACCGCTTCCTCTACGAGCTACAGGAGGACGGCACATGGAGCCTTAAGCGCTTAGCGCCTTAGCCGACTAACTACGATGCCTCCTACCACCGATTCGATCCGCGCCTTCCTCGACTACCTCAGCCACGAAGCGGCCGCCTCGCCCCTGACTATAGAGACCTACCAGTCCGACCTCAGGAGCTTCACGGCCTATGCTGAGGAGCGTCTGGGCGAGCCATTCGTGCCCTCCGAGGGCGACCTCGACTTGGTGCGTGGCTGGCTATCGGTCAAGCTTGACGAGGGGCTGAAGACCTCGACGGTGGGGCGATGCCTCACCTCCGTTAGGAGCTTCTATCGCCACCTACTGAAGACGGGGCAGATCAAGCGCAATCCCATCCAAGCCCTCCGCCCGCCGAAGGCCGCACGCCCGCTCCCCGTCTATGTACCTACCGAGGATATGGAGCAGATGCTCTCGGAGGAGGTCGACCCGACGGACTGGCGAGCGGTACGCGACCACCTCATCCTCACCATACTCTATGAGTGTGGCCTACGTCGCTCGGAGATCGCTGGTCTCCGTGACCAAGCCGTCGACACCACCGAGCGTCAGCTCAAGGTCTTAGGTAAGGGGCGCAAAGAGCGTATCGTCCCCTTCGGCAAAGGTCTTGCCGAAGAGATCGAAGCGTGGCGTCACCTGCGCACCTCTATCTTCGGCACGACGGAGTCCTTCTTCGTCAGCAGCAAGGGCACGCCGATGGCTCCCCGTGCCGTATATCAAGTAGCACATGCAGCACTCGCCACCGTCCCCAATCTCTCCCGCCGAGGTGCGCACGTCCTGCGTCACACCTTCGCTACCGATATGCTTAACTCTGGAGCAGACCTTATGCTCCTACGCGAGCTTATGGGTCATAGCTCCGTCTCCACTACCGTACGATACACACACACCTCCTTCGAGCAACTAAAGAAACTCTATGCGGCACATCCGCGGGCAGCACGTACGCCCCGTGATGACCGTCCCGACAGCGATTGACCACCATCGCCCTGCTTGCTCGGAGCCAACACAGCTGCCGATGTATAGCTACCGTTACCCTTTTCTCTGCCTCCTTCTCCTCACCTTCCTCCCTATCTGCGCCTCTGCCCAAGTGTGGCAAGCAGACTTCTCCACCGAGGGTACGCCCGCCGAGAAGCACTGGCGCTATGACCGAGAGCTCTACCATATCGCTGGGGGAGCCCTGCATCTTTCCGTACCCAAGGAGCCTGCACGAGGGAGTGCTACACTCGCTACGGATATCCTGCTTCCCGAGCGTCCCATCTGGTGCGGACAGGTGAAGACTGATCTCAGCCCCACAGCCTACAACCATGCGACGATCCTCCTCTGTGCTATCAAGCCATTGGAGGGGAAGAGCTACGAATATGTGGCATTAGACTTCGGGCAAGGTGGTCAGCAGCGTATCAATCTAAGGCGGGTGAAGGTCGGGCGAAGCGATAGCCATCCCACAGAATTCATACTCAGTCCTCTTGGACGCCCACTTATCAGCAGTCCTGTCCTACTGAATGCCTCGGGCAGCTGGGACTATGATGTCCGCTACAGTGCCGAAGCTGGCTGGCAACTCTACCTGCGAGAAGCGGGCAGTGAGCAGGAATGGGAGCTCATCGGCGAGGAGGAAGGCTTCCGCCCCATCCTCCCTGAGAAGAACACCTTCGGTATCAGCTGTACCTTCACCAGCACGCACCATATGAGTTGGCACTTCCGACAGCTCCGCATCTACCCTGCGAGCGAGACTGATCCCATAGGTGAAGAGGGCACTCCACCTCGACCAGAGCCTGTCCCAACACCCACACCTACTCCCCGACTCGGTCTACTTCTCTCCGAGGTTATGCCACACCCCAAGGCAGACTGTCCCGAATACATCGAGCTATACAATGCCGGCGACTCCCCTTGTGAGCTGGGAGACTATGCATTGGCGGCAGGACGTGACGGCTCGTCTTACAAGATCACACCCCTTCCACCACGCACGATCCCAGCAGGTAGCTACATCGTCGTGACGAAAGATCCCGATGCCTTAGCAGCTGCTTACCCCGATGCTCCTCGGGAGACCTTCGTGAAGGCCAGCATTCCTCGCCTACTCAATCAGAGCGGACTCATAGGACTTCTCCTCGGTGATGACGGACTGGTAGTCGACCTCCTGCACTACGACAGCAGCCTCCTTCCCAAGGGGATGAAGAGCAAGGCGGGCATTGCCCTGGAGCGAAAGGACTATCAAGTCACCGAAGAGGCTGGCAACTGGTATGCAGCTTCGCGCTCGGCTGGCTTTGCGACTCCTGGGAGAAAGAACTCCGCTCCCGAGGATAGTGGTAGCGATAAGGGCAATAATCCCAAGGAGCGCATCTCTGCAGAAGAGCTCTTCGCCTTACTTGATAGTGCTCCCGACAGCGAATGTCACTTCACTCTCTACCGCCTGACGGGTGAGCTTCTCGCACGAGGTACCTCTCTCGCACGTGACTCTTGGATCCAAAACCTCCGCACCATGCCCGCCGAAGCCCTTCGTCTCATTGGGGTTTCAGCCGACGGACCACTTCTCCTGCACATCCGACTTACCCGCCCCGACGGCACTCGAGAAGAGCGCTCACTCCTCTTCCGTCTTGCGGCTCTCTAAGAGAGCAGTAACTTGTCCAGACAGAGGTAATATAACCCTATACTGATACCCATTCGCAAGAGGGGAATTAGAAACCTATATTGGTCGCTGGGTGAACCTATATTGGTTCGCTTCACGATCTATATTGGTCGCAACGTGGATCTATATAAGACTGTTGCCGAGAGTCCTGTCCTCTGTTTAGAGAGCTAAGGCATCGTGCACCCAGCTCCCCGATATACCTCTCCTCAAAGACACACACAAGCCCTTCGCCTCTTCGCAAGTATTCCTCTTATCCAGCGGAGGGAAAAGTGTCCTTCTCGTGAAGGCAAAAGCGCCTTCACGTAGTGGTCTTCCTCTGTCTACGCACGTAGTCTTAAAGACCAGGCACGTAAATCCAAATATCCACGTACGTAGATATTAGAGCCACGTACGTAGATATTAGAGCCACGTACGTAGCCCAAACTTATCTGCCACTCGTCCACAACTTTTGTCCCCTACGCGGAGCAACAACCTAATATAGGTCAGCGTGATGACCTATATAGGTTCACCCAGCGACCAATATAGGTTCACTATCCTATCACGAAGGCACCAAGGCAAGCACTTAGCTTGCTCTTCTTACGCTCTTCCTTCTGAGAGCTTTGAGAGGGAGGTAAGATAATGGTTTGGAGTGATGGGGCGACTTCCTCTGCCTCAGGGGCGTACTCTGAAATTTAATCCGAGAGCTCCAGCATTCAGCCAGGGCAAGGAAAACATATCGGTGAGAAGTAGTAATTTTGTGGGCTAATTAGGTAAGTCTGCCCTCATCCCAAGTAAAGGGTCTTGAGAGGCCGATACCACCGACAGCATACATTATATATAGAGACATAGAGCATCATGGGCAAAGTCATCGCATTAGCCAATCAGAAGGGCGGAGTGGGTAAGACCACGACCGCTATCAATCTGGCAGCTTCCTTAGCCTCCCTTGAGAAGCGCGTCCTCCTGGTCGATACGGACCCGCAGGCCAACGCCACTTCGGGGATCGGTATCGATGCCTCTCAGATAGGCAAGACGATCTACGAATGCCTCTGCTCTGGCCTGCCTGCTACGGAGGCCATCACGAAGACGGTCGTCGACGGCCTTGATCTCTTGCCTTCGCACATTGATCTGGCGGGGGCAGACCTCGAGCTACTGGAGCGCTCGGAGCGTGAGTATATCCTCCGCTCTGTCCTCGCACCCATCCTTGACCGCTACGACTATATCCTCATCGACTGCTCCCCCTCACTCGGCCTGATTACTGTCAATGCTCTCGTAGCAGCAGACTCCGTGCTCATCCCCGTGCAGTGTGAGTACTTCGCACTCGAAGGGATCTCTAAGCTCCTCAACACCATCCGTATTGTACGCCAGCGCCTCAATGCACAGCTCGATATCGAGGGCTTCCTCATGACGATGTACGACAGCCGTACACGCCTAAACAACCAGATCTATGAGGAGGTCAAGTCCCACTTCAAGGGCCTCGTCTTCGAGACGGTCATCCAGCGCAATGTGAAGCTCGGCGAAGCTCCGAGCCATGGCCTCCCCGCTCTACTCTACGATGCCGATAGCCGTGGAGCCATCAACCACCTACAGCTGGCAGCCGAGCTGATCAACAAGAATAAGTAGATGTCCGCAGCAAAGAATAAGAATGTCCTGGGCCGTGGCCTGGGGAACCTCCTCGGAGGAGAGACTGCATCAGCAGCCCTCCAAGGCACCGTTTCTATCCAAGAGCTTCCGCTGGAGAAGATCGCTCCCAACCCCGATCAGCCCCGTAAGCACTTCGAGCAAGAAGGCCTCGAGGAGCTCGCAGCCTCCCTGCGTGCTCTCGGTCTTGTACAGCCCATCACCGTACAAGTCCTCCCCTCTGGCTCCTACCAGATCATCTCAGGTGAGCGTCGCTGGCGCGCTGCTCAGCTGGCTGGCCTGAAGACACTCCCCGCATACATCCGCTCGACACAGGAAGGCGAACTGCTGGAGCTTGCTCTCATCGAGAACATCCAGCGCGAAGACCTCAACGCCATCGAAATAGCCTTGGCCTACCAGCAGCTCATCGAGCAGCATGGTCTGACACAGGCGAAGCTCGCCGAGCGCGTCGGGAAGAAGCGCGTCACCATCAGCAACTACATCCGCCTGCTCCAGCTCCCCGCTGAGATCCAGCTTGGACTGACGCAGCGCCTCATCGATATGGGCCATGCCCGAGCCCTCCTGCAGGTCGAGGATACCGAGCGCCAGATCGAGCTCTACAACCTCATCATCACCGAGCACCTCAGCGTCCGTGCTGTGGAAGAGCTTGCCCGTGCTATCGCCGAGGAGCCTGAGGCTACGCCCCTCTCCACACCACAGTCACAGCGGCCTGTGAAGGCTGAGCGCAAGGACTTCAAGCTCCTTGAGCGCCACTTGGCTCAGGTCTTCTCATCGAAGGTCACCCTCCGCTGCTCCGCGTCGGGCAAGGGTAAGCTCACGATCCCCTTCTCTGGTGACGAAGACCTTGAGCGTATCATGCAGCTCCTCGAGCGTATCCAGCAATAGCTCCACAGCAAGCCTCATCGCCCTATGCGCATCCGACTCCTGATCGCCCTCCTCTCCCTACTGATCCTGCCCCATGCCACGGCGTGGAGCCAGGAGTCCCTCGTGCCGACGACCTATGATATGCCTTCGCTCCTCTCTGCGAGCGACAGCGTCGCCCCCAGCACGCAGGAGCCACTTCCCAGCTTTGAGAAGCAGGCGCTGAAGATCCAGCAGCAAGCGCTTTGGCAGCCCAACTCCACCAAAGCCATCCTCTGGGCCTTCCTCCCAGGTGGCGGGCAGATCTACAACCGCAAGTACTGGAAGCTCCCCATCGTGTGGGGCGCCTTCATGGCCTGCTACTACTCCATCACGTGGAATAACCGCCAGTATCAGGAGTACCACGCAGCCTATCGCGACCTCTCGGGGCCCGATCCCGAGCACAACACCTCTTGGCTTGTCTTCGCCCCGACGGGTACACAGGCCTCCGACTACCAGCAGTACCAGTCTTCACTGCGCTCCACGCTCAAGCGAGGCAATGACTTCTACCGCCGCTATCGAGATCTCAGCATCGTCGCTACGGTTCTCGTCTACGGCCTCTCCATTCTCGATGCTTATGTCGATGCCGAACTCTACACCTTCGACATAAGCCCCGACCTCTCTCTACGGGTCGTCCCCGAAGTGGGACTCCCTAAGCTCGGTCTTCCCTCCTATCAGATGGGGGTGAACTGTAGCCTCACCTTCTAAATTCCTCCCCGATGAAGCTTCACATCAAGCTCCTCTCGGCAGCCTTCCTCCTCTTCCTCTCGGCATCCAGCCTCTCCGCTCAGGTGGATAGCACGCGACGCGCTGACCGCATCGCTTCGCCCTTCACCCTGGCCTCTGCCCTTCTTGATCCCATCACCCTCCCCACCTCGCTCGATAAGGACGTGGAGAAGATGCTGGAGCAGTGGTACACCGGCTATGGCAATGCTACAGGTAAGAGCACAGGCTCCCGCTACGGCTCCGTGTCCGTCCCCTACACGCCAGACAGCGTCTATGTACGCATGCTCAACAAGATGCCCTCCGCGATGCGATTCAGCTACAATCCCCTCGTACGTGAGGCGATCGAGCTGTATCTCTTCAAGCGCCGTGGTCTCCTGAGCTCCATGCTCTCCCTCGGAGATCTCTACTTCCCCGAGATCGAGATGGCTCTCGACAAGAATGGCCTCCCTATGGAGCTCCGCTACCTCGTCATCGTCGAGTCGGCACTCAATCCTAAAGCCATCTCACCTGCTGGTGCCGCTGGCCTCTGGCAGCTCATGCTCCCGACGGGTAAGATCTACGGCCTCACGGTCAATAGCCTTGTCGACGAGCGCATGGATCCCGTCAAGAGCACCGAGGCGGCCTGCCGCTTCCTCAAGGATCTCTACCGCATCTACGGCGACTGGTGGCTCGTCCTCGCAGCATACAACTGTGGCCCTGGCAATGTGAACCGTGCCCTTCGTCGTGTGAACACTGATCGCCCAAACTTCTGGGACATCTACCGCTACCTGCCGAACGAGACGCGCCGCTATATCCCCCTCTTCATCGGAGCTTACTTCGCGATGCACTACCACCGCGAGTACGGCATCTACCCTCGTCAGCTGGGTCGCCCGCTGGCTACGGACTATTACACCGCAAATCATCGCGTTACCTTCGATCGCATCTCCGAGATTACGGGGGTATCGACGGACTTGATCTCGACGTTCAACCCACAGTTCCGCCGTGGCATCATCCCAGGGAACAATATGCCCTATCCCGTACGCCTCCCCCTCTCAGCCATCCTCAAGCTTGACAGCGCAGGGAGCGAAGTGAATTCGCCCGAGCTGCGTGTGAACCTCGAAGGGCCCAGCAACACCGCATCGACTCGCTCTGCGACAAGAAACCAGTCCTCCAGCGAAGAGGGGGCAACTGCCACCGAAGAAGAGCAGCCCGTTCGCCGCACCCGTGGGCAGAAGGCAGAAGCCAAGCAGCAGACGACGACCACAGCTCACGTCGTCACCACAGGTGAGACGCTCTACTCCATTGCCCAGAAGAATGGCATCAGTGTAGAGGAGCTCAAGAAGAGCAATAACATTACCTCCGACAAGCTCCGCCCTGGGCAGACGCTCCACATCACCAAGGTCTCCAAGACTTCATCCACGGCAAAGGCCTCCAAGCACTCAAAGGGCCATAAAAGTCATGAGGCCCATAGCTCGAAGAAGAGCCGCCGTGGCAGACGCTAACAAGAGATACAATACAACAAGCAATAGCTTCATAACAATCAAAGCAATGAAACAGCCAACATTAGTCGTCCTCGCTGCAGGTATGGGTAGCCGCTACGGTGGCCTCAAGCAGCTCGACGGAGTCGGTCCCTCAGGGGAGACCATCATGGACTACTCGATCTTCGATGCCATCCGTGCAGGCTTCGGCAAGGTCGTCTTCGTCATCCGCCGCACCTTCGAGCAGGAGTTCCGTGAGAAGATCATCTCGAAGTACGAGCACAAGATCCCTGTTGAGGTTGTCTTCCAGGATCTGGACAAGCTCCCCGAAGGCTTCACTGTACCCGAGGGTCGCGAGAAGCCTTGGGGTACGAACCACGCCGTCATGATGGCAGCAGAGGTGATCAACGAGCCCTTCGCCGTGATCAACGCCGACGACTTCTATGGCCGCCACGGCTTCGCAGCTCTGGCTGACAAGCTTCGTAGCTTCTCCGACAGCCACGACAAGTACTGCATGGTCGGCTACCGCGTAGGCAATACACTCAGCGAAAGCGGTACGGTTGCACGCGGTGTCTGCGAGGTAGATGACAAGGGCTTCCTCACGGGGGTCGTCGAGCGTACCTCTATCGCTCGTCGCCCTGATGGTAAGATCGCCTTCACGGACGAGAACGGTGAGGAGCAGCTCCTCGAAGAGAATACGCCTGTATCAATGAATATGTGGGGCTTCACGCCTGACTACTTCCAGCACTCGGAGAAGCTCTTCTGCCACTTCCTCAATGAGCAGAAGGCGAATCCTAAGTTCGAGTACTACATCCCTCTCGTAGTCAACCACCTCGTCGCAGAAGGCACCTCTACGGTAGAAGTCCTTGACACGCCTGACTCTTGGTTCGGTGTCACCTACGCCGAAGACCGCCCCGACGTCGTCGCCAAGCTCGCAGCTCTGGCCTCTACGGGTGCCTATCCCGAGAAGCTTTTCTAAGGCAACACTCCTACTATAATTAGATACCGATAGCTCTCCCCATCGTCCCCACGTGCTCCTTCGGTAGCGTGTGGGAGCGATGGGTAGGCTACGGTTATCCCCTACAATAGGCATGGACTTTGTGCGCCTCGAGCCCCTGGCGAACGTCAGCTATATCACCGAGCTTGTCATCTGGCTACTCACCCTTCTTGTCTGGGTCTACACCCCAGGCCTCATCGGTGTGGCGCTGGAGGCAGGTCGGCAAGCCAACCCCGACTCGGGGGCGGTATATATCTCGCGCTTCGTCTCCTACGGACTCTTCCGCTTCCTTGTCTATGTCTTAGGCAGCCTCTCGACGGGGCTGACGGTCCTGAGGCTTCTGAGCCGCGAAGGGCTGATCCTGCAGGGGAACTATATAGGTCTCCTCACCACGCTGGTAGCGCTCTTTGTGGGGATGTACCTCTTCCTCTATATCCGGTCGCTCTCCTTCAAGCTCTGGCGCTATATCCTGCTTGACAATCTCTCTGGAGGCCTCTTGGCACAAGACTATTTCTTCCAAGATTGGCTGCGAGCTCTACTGATGGCACTGGTCTCACTCTTGACCTTTGCGCCCCTCTCCACGATCACTCTTTGGGCCATTGCGGCAGGGGTCTTACTCCTGGTTCAGCTACTCGGCATAGTACAAGTCATACGCCGTCTGACACAGGGTTCTACAGGCTTCCTCTTCCTTTTTTTGTACCTTTGCGCCCACGAAATTGCTCCCTTCCTTTACGTTATAGGGCTGAGCATCTCCTTTTCGAGGGGTGATCTCCTCCTTCCCACTACGTTTCAATGAGTATTAAGACGATCCTAATCTCTCAGCCTCGACCCGAGTCGGGGAAGTCCCCTTACTATGATATCGCTGCGCGCTACGGAGCCGAAGCTACGTTCCGTGCATTCATCGAAGTCGAGTCGGTGACTCCACGTGAGTTCCGCAATCAGAAGGTGAACATCCTTGATCATACGGCGATAGTCTTCACCTCGCGCAAGGCTATGGAGCACTTCTTCCAGCTCAGCGAAGAGCTTCGTGTCACCATCCCCGAGGATATGAAGTACTTCTGCATTAACGAGCAGGTAGCGAACTATCTCCAGAAGTTCATCGTCTACCGTAAGCGCAAGGTCTTCTATCCCGAAGCTGGGGGGCAGGCTGAGCTGGTAGCGATCATGCAGAAGCACAGCAAGGAGCTCTACTTCCTCCCTATGGCTGAGGATCACAAGAACGATCTCATCGACCTCTTGACGTCCAAGAAGCTTCAGTTCACGAAGGCGATCATGTATCGCACCGTCAGCAAGAAGTTCACCGCTGCCGAGAAGAAGGAGAAGTATGACATGATCATCTTCTTCAGCCCCGCAGGTGTGGCATCACTGCTTGCTAACCACAGCGACTATAAGCAGGGCAAGGTCCTCATCGGGGGCTTTGGCCCCGCCACGTGCCAGGCTATTGAGCAGGCTGGTCTGCGCCTGGATCTCTCCGCTCCTATCGATGGTGCCCCCTCGATGGCGATGGCTCTCGAGCAGTACCTCAAGGAGAAGAACAAGTAGGCCGCTCTCCAGAGAGCGAAGCATTCGCTGATCGTGGAAGATCTCAATACCACTCCCCTACGCTATACACTTAGCAAAGAAGAGCGTCTGCATCTCAAGCGAGATGTAGACGCCCTTTTTGCTTCGGGTCACGCCTTCATCGCCTACCCACTTCGGGTCGTAGTGAACGCGACTCCTATCGGGGAGGGTGAAGAGCCCAGCTGTGCCATCCTCGCCGTAGCGGCGAAGAAGTACTTCCGTCGAGCCAATAAGCGCAACCGCGTCAAGCGACTCATCCGTGAGAGCTACCGTCTACGCAAGCACCGTCTCCTTGATCTGGCCATAGCTCAGGGCCTGCACATCCACCTCGGTCTCCTCTCTGTGGCGAAGGAGCTCCCCACACAGGCCGACGTCAATCGCGGTATGGACAAGGCGCTCTCCCGTATCTGTGAGGAGCTGATGCCCAAGGCAGAAGAGCCAACTAACGAAGAAGCATGAAGCGTGTACTCGACTTCGTCAAAGCCCTACTGACGAAGCTTCTTCTTCTCCCCATCTACTTCTACAAGGGAGCGATCTCGCCCCTCACGCCCCCCTCGTGCCGCTTCACGCCCTCTTGCTCAACCTATGCCATCGAGGCACTTCGCAAGTATGGGCCATTCAAGGGGCTCTACCTCGCTGTGCGTCGTATCCTGCGCTGTCACCCCTGGGGTGGTAGTGGCTACGACCCCGTACCTTAGCGACATCTATCTCCGCCATGATCGAGCAGCTCGCCCCCTATATCGACCTGCACACTCACCACGTACGCTCCACGCCCGACACCGTAGAGCTACTGAGCTGCTACCTCGCTGAGGCGGATAAGCTCCCCTCCCACGACACCCTCTACTACAGCGTAGGTCTCCACCCATGGCGAGCGGAGGAGCTCCGAGAGGAATCCCTCCCCTTACTCCGCAAAGCCCTCCAGCTTCCCCGCGTCATTGCCTTAGGTGAGGCGGGCTTAGACAAAGCCACGAAGCACTCCACTCTCGCCGAGCAGCTCCCCATCCTTCGCGCACAGATCCTCCTTAGCGAAGAGCTGGAGCTTCCCCTCATCCTTCACTTGGTACGCGCTCAAGACGAACTTCTTCGCCTTCGCCGTGAGCTCCAGCCCAAGCAACCCTGGATCATCCATGGCTTCCGTGGCGGACTTGACCAAGCACGTCAGCTCCTACGCGCTGGGCTCTACCTTAGCTTCGGCGAGCACTTCCGCCCCGAGAGTCTGCGAGAAGCTTATGCGGCTGGACAAGCCTTCTTAGAGACAGACGACGCCCCTGAGCTATCCATCCAAGCCGTCTATCAGGCGGCATCCGAAGCTCTTGCACTAGACGAATCCACCCTTCGCGAGCAGCTCTACACCTCCGCCAAACACCTCTTCCCCAGCCTTCTCTAAGCTAAGAGAGCTCCCCTACTTCATCCCCTTTGGAAGAAACCTCCATAAGGCAGGTGAAGCATCCTATATTGGTCACCGAGCTGACCTATATTGGTTGCTCATCCGACCTATATAGGTCATCACGTCAAGCTATATAGGTCAGCTCGGTGACCAATATAGGTTCACAGCACCTCCTCGGGTGGATGCTTCAACAGCCTTTTATTTCCACCGAATTTCCCTTCTATGGGGGCACTCCTTGCGAGAGTCGTCGGTGTCACCTTCGGTGCGGGGCCTTAGGGTCGGTTGCTTCTTCGTATCTTTGCAAGCGATAAGCGGACAGGAGCTACCCGAGCAGAGCGCTCAGGATAGCTGCTGGCCATTGTATTTACAAAGAGACAAACCGAACTTCAGCCAATGAATGTAGCTATAGTCGGTGTCAGTGGAGCCGTCGGACAGGAGTTCCTCCGTGTCCTCAGCGAGCGCTCCCTCAAAATTGACCGATTAGAACTGTTCGCCTCCGAGCGTAGCGCGGGGAAGAAGATCACCTTCCGTGGGAAGGAATATACGATACGCCTGCTCCAGCACGGCGATGACTTCAAGGATATTGACGTGGCCTTCGTCTCGGCCGGTGGGAGTGTATCCCTCGAGTATGCAGAGACGATCACCAAGCACGGCGCCGTGATGATCGACAACTCCAGCGCCTTCCGTATGCAGGAGGATGTCCCTCTCGTCGTACCTGAGGTCAATGCTGCCGATGCCCTCGTGCGTCCCCGTGGCATCATCGCCAACCCCAACTGCACAACCATCCAGATGGTCGTCGCCCTGAACGCCATCGAGCGTCTCAGCCACATCCGCCGTGTCCACGTAGCCACCTATCAGGCGGCCAGCGGTGCAGGCGCCCGTGGTATGGCCGAGCTGGATGACCAGATCAAGGCTATCGCACGAGGCGAAGAGCCCGAGGTGAAGAAGTTCGCCTACCAGCTCGCCTACAACCTCATCCCTCAGATCGACGTCTTCGGTGACGATGACTACACGAAGGAGGAACTGAAGATGTACCACGAGACGCGCAAGATCATGCACAGCGATGTGCAGGTCAGCGCTACCTGCGTCCGTGTCCCCGTGACTCGCGCCCACTCCGAAGCAATTTGGGTAGAGACGGAGAAGCCTCTCTCGCTGGACGATGTCCGTGAAGCCTTCCGCAAGGCTCCTGGTGTAGTCCTGCAGGACGACCCTTCGGATCAGGTATATCCCATGCCACTCTTCATCGCAGAGAAGGACCCCGTCTACGTAGGTCGTCTGCGTAAGGACCTGGCGACACCCAATGGCCTCACCTTCTGGTGCGTCGGTGACCAGATCAAGAAGGGCGCAGCTCTGAATGCCGTACAGATCGCCGAATACCTCGCTGCACAGGGCAGCATCGGCAAGAAGTAAACCGAGACCTTACTACTCATAGCAATGAACTTATATAAGAGCATCGAAGACCTCCAGGCCTTCGTAGCGGCGGAGCGTGCACAAGGGTATCGCATCGCCTTCGTCCCCACCATGGGGGCACTTCACGCTGGACACCTAAGCCTCGTCAAGCGAGCTCTCAGCGAATGCGACCGCTGCATCGTCAGCGTCTTCGTGAATCCCACACAGTTCAACGATCCTCGAGACCTCGAGACCTACCCCCGCACACTCGAAGCCGACAGCGAACTCCTCGCCTCGGTCGGCACCAGCGCGCTCTTCGCTCCTGAGGTCAGCACCATCTATCCCGAGGAGGATAAGCGCACCTTCGACGTCGGCGCCGTAGCCGAAGTCATGGAAGGCCACTTCCGCCCTGGCCACTTCAATGGCGTCATGCAGGTCGTCTCCCGCCTCTTCGACATCGTCCGCCCCGACTGCGCTTACTTCGGGGAGAAGGACTTCCAGCAGATCTCCGTCATCCGCGCTATGGTCCGTCTCATCGGTAGCCCCGTAGAGATCATCGCTTGCCCCATCGTGCGCGAAGCCGATGGGCTGGCACTCAGCAGTCGCAATGTGCGCCTCACTCCTGAGGGTCGTGCAGCCGCTCCCGCCATCTACCGCATCCTCTCTGAGAGCCGTAGCTGGGCGCGTGAGCTGACACCTGCCGAGCTCATCGAGCGTGTGACCCGTGAGACCAATGCCGTCCCTACCCTACGTGTCGAGTACTTCGAGATCGTTGATACCGACAGCCTACAGCCCATCGCATCCTGGAGCGATAGCCCTGCCCCTCATGGCTGCATCACCGTCTACTGCGGAGAGGTGCGCCTGATCGACAATATCGCTTACCACTAAGGGATGACCTCAGCAAAGAAACTCCTACTCCTCGGCGGTGCTGTGCTTGCCCTCAGCCTCGCAGGTTGCGGTACGCGTAAGCCCAAGGTGGTAGAGCAGCCCGCAGAGCAGATACCCGTTCCCACACCAGCTCCCGTAGAAGAAGCTCCTACGCACTGGACTCGCCCCACAGGCGACTCCATCCGTGAGGAGATGCGCGGCGTATGGCTCACTACGGTCTACGGTCTCGACTGGCCCCGTGATAAGGCAGACACGCCCGACGGCGTGCGCCGCCAGAAGGAGTCGCTCCTGCGTATCCTTGACCGTCTGCAAGCCGATGGCTACAACACGGTCTTCCTCCAGCTCCGCCACAGTGGTACGGTCATCTACCCCTCCGACTACGAGCCCCTCTCCACGCGCTTCGCTGGCGAAGGCTTCTTCGGAGACTACGATCCCGTGCGCTTTGCTATCGAGGCTTGCCACGCACGTGGACTGAGTCTCCATGCTTGGCTCGTCACCTATCCGCTCTCGTCCTCCAAGCGAGCTCCCCACCCCATCCTCACGGATCACCCAGGCTGGGCGATCCCTCACAAGGGCTCCTATCACCTCGATCCAGGACGTCCCGAGGTACGCTCGTACATCGCGCATCTGACGACTGATCTTGTACGACGCTATCCCGTCGATGGCGTGCACTTCGACTACTTCCGCTACCCCGAGGGAGCGGAGCAGTTCGCTGATGGTGGCACCTATATGCGCTATGGCTCGGAGTACGAAAGCAAGTCAGCTTGGCGACGCAACAACCTCACCCAGCAGCTCCGCGAGGTACGTGACTCTCTCCAGAGTATCGGCTCACATGCACTGGTGAGTGTAGCGCCACTGGGCAAGCTACGTAAGATCGCAGACCTCGGTCGCTCGCATGGCTGGACGGCCTACGAGTCCGTGCATCAAGATCCCGAGACGTGGGGTCGTGAAGGGCTCGTTGACTTCATCGTCCCGATGATGTACTACCGCGATGACCTCTACAGCCCCTTCCTCCGCGAATGGAAGGAGCAGGTCGCACGCTATATCCCCGTCGTGGCAGGGCTTGCACCCTACCGCGTGGAGGAGACGGGCTGGCCTGAGACGGTCATCGAGGAGCAGATCGCAGAGGAGCGCGAAGTCGGTCTCTCTGGCGTATGCTTCTTCCGCGAAGTGCATACGGGAGCACGCTTCCCAGCGACACGCCGCATCATCGCCGAAGCCTTCCGTCCGACAGCTCTCCCCCTTGCCTTCGCTCGTGGGAAGGCATTCCAAGCCGCAGCACCTACCGAGCTGGCTCTCAAGCCTGCAGGGCGTGGCGAAGTCGTCCTCTCGTGGCAGCAGCCCGAGGCACCGAAGCACCTTCCACTGACGTGGCGCCTCTGGGTCATCACGACCGATGAGAGCGGAGCAAAGCATGCGACGCTCCTCGCCCCTCGCCTCACCTCTCCACAGTGCAAGCTCGTAGCATCGGACTTCAATGGCAGTAGCTCCATAGAGTTCGGCGTCGAAGCGGTAAATACCTTCGGCGTAGCGACCCCCTGCACGTCTGCACTCACTATCAGCCTTCCCGACCTCAAGGCTCTGGCTGGTGGGAAGTAGCATGAACCTCTACCTCCATATCCCCTTCTGTGCAAGTCGCTGCTCGTACTGCGACTTCTACACCCAGACGGGGAGCCGTCTCCGACGAGACTTCCTCGACGCCCTCATCAGGGAGCTTCACCTTCGCCGTGTGGAGCTCCCTGATGGCGCATTGATAGACCACATCTACTTCGGTGGCGGCACACCTTCGCTCCTCACTCCTGAGGAGCTGACCCGCATCTTTGACACCATCACCGAGCTCTACCCGCTGACGGGCACGGGTGAGGTAACCATCGAATGCAACCCCGATGACGTCACGGAGGAGTACGCCCAGACTCTCGGCTTGCTCCCTATCAACCGCGTCAGCATGGGCGTGCAGAGCTTCCACGCCGACGACCTGACGTTCCTCAACCGCCGTCATAGCGCCGAGCAAGTCTTCGCCGCTGTCGAAGCCCTACGCCGTCATGGCATCGACAATCTCAGCCTGGACCTCATCTACGGCCTGCCCGGTCAGACCGAGGAGCGATGGCTCACGAATATCCGCACCTTCCTCTCGCTCGGCGTCCCCCACCTCTCTGCCTACCACCTCATCTATGAGGAAGGCACGGCGCTCACACGCCTTGTCGAGCGAGGCAAGGTACAGCCCGTGTCGGAAGAAGCCAGCCTACGCTTCTTCGAGCTCCTTATCTCCGAGCTCAAGGCCGCGGGCTACGAGCACTACGAGATATCGAACTTCGCCCTCCCCGACCGCTACGCACGGCACAACACGGGCTACTGGCAAGGCGTCCCCTACCTGGGCTTGGGCCCGTCGGCACATAGCTTCGACGGCGTACGTACCCGCTCGTACAATATCGCCTCACTCACTCACTACACCCGTGCACTCCTCGAGGGAAGGCGCGACTACGAGACCGAGCACCTCAGCGACGAAGAGCTCCAGCACGAGTACATCCTCACCCGCCTTCGCACGCAGTGGGGCATCCCGCTCGGAGACTATGTGGCACGCTTCGGTGAGCGTGCCAAACGGGAACTCATACAAGCCGCAAGCGAACACCTCCACCGAGGTCAGCTCACCCAGAGCGATGATACCCTTCGCCTCACTCCCGAAGGTATCTTCGTCTCCGACGGCATCATCGCTGACCTCTTCCTCTAAGTAGCCACTCGCCTCGCAGGCATTACGAAGGGCGAATGAAAGGACTTACCCATCCTTTCATTCGCCCTTTGGCATTTACTCCTAAGCTCGATACCCACATCTCCTAAGGAGTATCGCGAGAGATAATACGTATGATACCCACGACTTATACGATTGAGAGCGAAATTTAATACGTATAAATTTGCCAATTAATACGTATTAATCGCCCGATTTATACGTATTAATTCGCAACTTCTATCGTATAAATATCCATCTTCAAGCGTATAATACTGCACGTACCTAAGGAAGAAAGCTCACGAAGCTAAGTAGCTTTCGCTACGCTCTTCACGCCCTCCTTCACGACTGATAGCAGAAAAAAATTGTGAGGTAATTAAACCTTCGCCTCGAGAGAACGTCATACATACAGGATTTTGGTAGAAACCACGGCGTGCATGCAGCCGAATGAACTCCACACTTCTCCCTATGCACAAGCGTATGGGCGGAGTGATAAGAGAAGAATGTGAATACTAAATACTATTCTTGAGCTTAATATGAAGAAACTAATCATCGCAGCCATCGGAATGATGCTTGCCACGAACTTGAACGCAGCTAAGAAGCCTACAGCGAACGCTCTGCAGTTTGACCCTAACAGCGGAGTGAAGGCCTCACTGACTATGCCTGATGGCAAAGTCGTGAACTACACGGCTTACACCAAGCTCTATTTTGTCACCAATATAGAGGACCCCACCTACCAGTACATGAACATCTTTGTACCCGAAGGAGCGACCCAGCAAACGCCTATCTTCCTCCGCACCTACGTGGGGGGCTATATGCCAAGCCAAGCAGGTGACCCACAGGCAGAGGATGCCAGCGGTCGTGCACTCTCTGAGGGCTATGTACTCGTCATCCCTGGTAGCCGTGGCCGTACCTCCACGGTGCAGAAGGGGAAGAAGACCATCTATACGGGTCGTGCGCCCAAGGCTCTGCTCGACCTGAAGGCGGCTATTCGCTACCTACGTCACTTCGATAGCGTGATACCTGGCGATGCTGAGAAGATCATCACCGATGGTACAAGTGCAGGTGGTGCGATGTCAAGCCTCATGGGTGCCACGGGTAATAACCCTGCGTACAAGCCCCTGCTCAAGGCAATGGGCGCAGCTGATGAGCGTGATGACGTCTTTGCAAGCGTCTGCTATTGCCCTATTACGGATCTCGACCATGCAGACATGGCTTATGAATGGCTGTATGGCAATACGGATAGTCGCAAGAGTCTCTCCGAGAGTAAGAGAGCTCTGACGGCGGAGTTGGCAGCACAATTCCCTGCTTATATCAACTCTCTCGGGCTGAAGAAGGCTGATGGCACATCGCTCAATGCCGATAACTACCTCGACTATATCAAGCAGATCATCATCCGCAGTGCTCAGGAGGCTAAGGATGCGGGAGCAGACATCGCCGACTCTCTCGGCTTCACGTTCAGCAGCGAGGCTGCTATTCAGGCGCCTATCAACGGGGGCGTCGGGAGCGCAAGACCCGCAGGGATGACCGGTGGCATGCCTCCCATGATGAGAGGTGGTGGTAAGAAAGTCGGGGAGTATATCACCGACCTCGATCTGGATAAGTATCTCAACTATGTCGTGAGTACGCAGCCCCTCAAGGGTGTACCTGCCTTCGACAGCTACAAGGTGGATGGAGCCGCTGCAAGTGGAGAGAATGGAGAGTTTGGGAATGACCAAGGCTCTGACGTCAACTTCACGGCATGGGCAGCTACAAAGACAGGCAGCACCTTGTCCGAAGAGCTGAAGGAGAATGTTCGCCTGCTGAATCCGATGTATTTCATCGGTGATGGTGTGAGCTCCGTAGCTCCCCACTGGTATATCCGCCACGGCGCTCGTGATCGCGACACCGCCTTCCCCATCGCCATTAATCTGGCGACCAAGCTGGAAAATGCTGGTAAGGACGTCAGCTTCAAGCTTCCTTGGAATCGTCCCCACAGCGGAGACTATGCTCTGAACGAGCTCTTCAGCTGGATAGCTGAGATCGTCAAGTAAGTAAAGCAAAACAGCCGCCCCCGCCACCCGAAGTGCAAGCATTGCACGGGTGGCGGGGGCGGCTGCCTTATAGGATAGGAGGGGCTTAGTCCTCGAGGTCTATGGGCTGCTCAGCCAGGAGCTGCTCGATGAGCGGAGCGAGCTTCTCTGGCTTAGTCATCGGAGAGAAGCGCAGGACACGGCTACCGTCGCGTGAGATGAGGAACTTGGTGAAGTTCCACTTAATGCACGAGGTGAGTGTACCAGGTGCAGCGCGCTTGAGGTAGGTGAAGATAGGGTCTTCGTAGCGGCCATTGACGCGTACCTTCTTCATCATCGGGAAGGAGACCCCGTAGTTGAGCGAGCAGAAGGAAGCTGCATCTTCGCCCGTGCTAAGCTCTTGACCGAGGAACTGACCGCAGGGGAATCCGAGGATCACCAGCCCACAATCACGATAGCGCTGATAGAGCTCTTCGAGGCCTGCGAACTGAGGCGTGAAGCCGCACTTGCTCGCCGTATTGACGATCAAGAGGACCTTGCCTGCGAACTGTGAGAGACGCACCAGTTCACCCGAGGGGCGCTGGGCGATGAAGTCATATATCTTCTGCATAGGTCAGGGCAATTCTTAGCGCTTCATAGCGCGGTCCATCTCACGGCGGTCATCACGCTCACGCATCGTGGCACGCTTGTCGTAGACCTTCTTCCCTCGAGCGGGGGCGATGACGACCTTCGCCAGCCCACGATCATTGATGAAGATCTTCACGGGGACAATCGTCACACCAGGGCTTTGTACATAAGCCTCGAGCTTGCGAAGCTCCTTGCGATTGAGGAGGAGCTTGCGGTCACGGCGTGCCGCGTGATTGTTGTACGAGCCGTAGAAGTACTCGCTGATGTTGGCGCCCTTGAGCCACAGCTCTCCGTTGTGGAAGTAGCAGAAGGCATCGACCAAGCTCGCCTTCCCCAGGCGAAGGGACTTGATCTCCGTACCTACGAGCACCATCCCAGCCGTATAGGTATCGAGGAGCTCGTAGTCGAAGCGTGCGCGGCGATTCTGTATCGAGACGGCGCGCTGTATCTTTTCTTTCATATGATGAGTCGTAGTTATTGGGGGGCCTTACGCCACAGCAAGAGGGCTGCGATGATGAAGGCCACGTTCGGTATCCACGCCGCTATCCAGGGTGCCATCAGCCCGACGTTCGCGATCTGCGAAGTGAGCGAGGTGGCGAGGATGTACGCCAGACAGAGTGCGAAGCCAATGACGAGGTTGATCCCCAGACCGTTCTTCATCTTCTTCGCCGAGAGCACTGCACCGATGAAGGTGAGGATGAAGGCGGAGAAGATCGCGGCATATCGATTGTGTAGCTCCGTCTGGAAGAGGCGGGTGTTGCTTGCGCCACGCTCCTTCTGACGGTCGATGTAGCGTGAGAGCTGGTCGTTGCGCATCTTCACAGCGTCCTTCTCATTGACGAGGAAGTCAGCAGGGCTGATACGCAGATTCGTATCCAAGCCATAGCCAATCGTGTCGGTAGCCTCAAGGCCCTTGAAGCGACGGATGTGGAAGTCCGTTAGCTTCCAGTGGTCGAGCGTATCGTAGTACGCTTCATCAGCCGTCAGGCGGGAGATGAGGTTCTGCCCCTTGAACTGATCTACGGCGAGCGACGTGGCACGCTTCGACAGGCTCTCGTAGTCGCGGATATAGAGGTAGGTATCCTTCGCGATGGCGATCTGGATATTGTTCGTATAGACCTCGTGACGGGACTTGAGATAGGTCTGCTCGAAGTCGATACGCACACGGTTGCCCGAAGGGATGATGAAGCCGTTGAGCACGTAGGTCGAGAGCGCGATGAGCGTCGCAGAGACCATATACGGGCGGAGCAGACGGCGGAAGCTCATCCCACTGGCAAGCATCGCGATGATCTCGGAGTTCGCTGCCAGCTTCGAGGTGAAGAAGATCACCGAGATGAAGACGAAGAGCGGACTGAAGAGGTTCGCGTAGTAGGGGATGAAGTTGAGGTAGTAGCGGAAGAGGATCCCCGAGAGCGGCACCTCTGGCTTGAGGAAGTCCGTGATCTTATCATTGACGTCGAAGACCACTGCGACCGCGAGGATCAAGCCGATGGAGAAGAGGAACGTAGAGATGAAGGTACGTATGATGTACCAGTCCACCCGCCCCAGCCAAGGGCGGTACGGCTTCTTCATCACGGGCGGAGGCGTCCTACGCTCGGGCGCTTCGGTCTGATCTACCTGATCGGTGATCGGCTCCTGCTGGAGCTCTTCTGCTTCGTGGAGAGTGGTACTCATGACGTACTCGGGTGGGCTTAGAGGCGATTGTTGAGCTGACGCACCATCTTATCCTTCCACTCGGAGAAGTCTCCTGCGAGGATATGCTCACGGGCCTCACGTACCAAACGCAGGTAGAAGGCGAGGTTGTGTATCGAGGCGATCTGTAGCCCAAGGATCTCGTCAGCGCGGATGAGATGGTGCAGGTAAGCCAAGCTGTACTGCTTGTCGACGAAGGACGTACCCTCGGGATCAATGGGGCTGAACTCCTGTGCCCACTTCGCGTTGCGGATATTGATCGTGCCGTAGCTCGTGAAGAGCTGGCCGTTGCGCCCGTTGCGGGTAGGCATGATGCAGTCGAACATATCGACACCGCGGGCAATATTCTCCAGCAGGTTGATCGGCGTACCGACACCCATCAGGTAGCGGGGCTTGTCTTTGGGGAGGATGCTATTGGTCAGCTCGACCATCTCGTACATCTTTTCCGTGGGCTCACCGACGGCAAGGCCACCGATGGCATTCCCTTCAGCACCGAGCGAAGCCACGAATTCGGCAGCTCGCATACGCAGCTCGGGATAGACACAGCCCTGCACGATGGGGAAGAGGCTCTGATGATAGCCGTAGTGTGGATCGGTCTCATTGACACGCTTCACACAGCGGCGCAGCCAGTCTTCGGTGAGCGCCAGCGACTTCTTCGCATAGTGGAAGTCCGCATCGCCAGGGCAACATTCGTCGAAAGCCATGATGATATCCGCACCGATGATACGCTCGATATCCATCACACGCTCGGGGGTGAAGAGGTGCTTCGATCCGTCGATGTGTGAGCGGAAGGTCACCCCTTCCTCCGTGATCTTACGGCGATGCGCCAAGCTGAAGACCTGATAGCCCCCGCTGTCGGTAAGGATCGAGCCCGACCAGCTATTGAACTTATGCAGCCCGCCTGCCTTGTACAGGGTATCGAGCCCTGGGCGCAGGTAGAGGTGGTACGTATTGCCGAGGATGATCTGTGCGTGGATGTCATCGCTCAGCTCGGGCATGTGGACAGCCTTCACCGAGCCGACCGTCCCTACGGGCATGAAGATCGGGGTAGGGATCTCCCCGTGGTCGGTCTCTATACGCCCAGCGCGCGCGGCAGTCTTAGTACAAGTCTTATGGATATCGAATTTTAGCATCGTTGTCGTTGATTCGTTGGAAGGCTCGCCCCTTGAGAGTGGGATGCGACCCACCAAGCCCTTGTGGAATGCAAAGATACGGCTTATAGGGCAATATCCCCCGATGGACTGAAGGGCTTTCCGCTGGAGGGCAAGCACCCCAAGGTAGCCCCCTTGGGATCGGAGCGCAATTCGCAAGGGAAAAAGAAGGCAAAGGACATGGGGAAAGGAGCGTTTGGATAAAGTGCTCAAATTCCGTGCGCACAAAAATAAATTTTCGTGCGCATGCAATTTTTTCGCTCTGCGGAAGGAAGCAAATTTTCTTCCGCAGAGCGATTCCTTTCCTTGCGGGAAGAGCTTCCCCTTTGAGCTAAAGAAACTTCCCTTGCCCCTCGGAGAACGCCCGCTTTCGAGCAGAGGCGGAGAGAAAAACAAAGCCCCTCGCCTAGCAGCATCGGCGCTAGGCGAGGGGCTTGTTCGTGGGGAAAGATCCAGCGGCAAGGCTGGATGCGAAGGGGCTAGTCCTTGCGGTAAGGGGCGACGATCTTGAAGCCTCGCCCTCGGAGTACGACTTGGCGATCCCTTACTTCCTCGACGTAGAGGGTATATTCTCCCTCACGCTTGAGCGGATGTTCCTTGTAGAAGATGCTCGCATCCAGCCAGTCGATCTTCACCTTGCGGGCCTCGCCAACTACGGGGGCGACGATCTCGGGGGTGAGCGTGAGCACTCGGTTGACTCGCGACTCGGGGGTCAAGCCCTTCTTCGTGCGCAGCACTGGGATGCTGCTCTCGCTGAAACGTACGTACTTCCCCTTGAGCCGGGCCATGATCCTGCAGGGGAAGAGCTGGCTCAGTTGGCGGGAATTGGTCATGTAGACCCCGAAGCGGTCGGCCGATCCGGCGCAGCGGACCTTGACGAGGATCTCCTTGGTCGTCTTGCGGTCCTCGCTGGTGGCGATCAGCTTGATGTCCCCCTCGTACTTGGCCTTGATCTTGACCAGACCCGTCTCGGCTTGCCAGACGATGTCCGCCGCCTTCTCGGGGTCTTCAACCTTGAGGCTCGCACGTGCGCCTCCCCCCGAGAGGCTAAGCGTCTGCACGTCGTCGCCCGGACGGAGCGTCACGACATCTTCATTCGAAGCGAAGGGAGGAGGGACGACCAGCACCCGCACCCGACGAACTTCGTCGTGGGAGCGCAGCGTGAGCGAGGTCTCGCCGTAGAGTAGCCCCGAGACCCGAAGCGTGTCTCGGCTAATGCTTGAGGAAGCGATGCGGGCATCTTCGATGGTGGCGGTGTACTTCCCGTCGCCACCCTTCAGTAGGAGCATCCGTGTCTCAGACTGGGTAAGCTGGAGCTCCTTGGCATCCTCCTCGCCGAGACGTAGCGGGAGGATCGGACGGTCGCTCTCCTTGCGACAAGAGGCGACAAGGAGCACGAGGCTAAGTAGGAATAGAATCTTTTTCATCGGAGGCTTTACTTGACGGTGACGAGGTACTCCAGCTCCCAAGTGCGCTCGGGAGCCTCTACGATCTGTACACGGAGCGAATGTTCGCCCGTGGAGGGGAAGACGAGGATGCGCCCTTCGGGCTCGGTCAGCACATCGTCAATATAATAGAGGCACTTCGCCTCGGGATTCCGTAGCTCCATGTAGTGAAGCGGTAGACGCTGCGGACAAGAGCCATCTTCTGCGATCCAGTAGAGGAAGGGGATTTCCCCACCTGGGAATTCCCCAAGCCCCTGCGTCTCGAGGGTGAGCGGGAGCGAGTAATCGGAGTACTCCCCATAGGCTAGCGCTCTTAGGCGCACCGTGTAGGTGTAGCCTGGCTCGAGCCCTTCGAGGAAGAAGGAGGTCTTGTCCGTGGAGAGCGTCTTCGTGCTGAGGACGTTCTTCCCTCGCTTCTGTACCAGCTCGAGTTCGTAGGTAGCGCCCTGCAGTTCGCTAGCGGTCCAGGTGAGGTTGCACTCCCGCTGGAGATAAGGCTGGGGAAGTCGCGTCGGAGGAGCAAGTACGTTGGGCTTGGGCTTCTGAGGCTCGTCCTCTCCTTCGGCCCCCTTGATCACGGTCATGGAGATATCGTCAAACTCGAGGAGGTAGTTAGCGATGTCGCTCTCGTTGCGTGGGAATACCAGCTCGAAGGTCATCTTCTCTGCGTTCTCGGGGGCTTCGACGACCATGTACTTCTCTCTCCACGTCTTCATCTCGCTCCCTCTAAGATCCATGCCGATGAGCTGATTGAAGAAGCCGTCCTTGGCGTGCTCCTTCCCCGCCTCCCGAGCGTCTACCCAAGACTTCCCTGCGGGAGCGAGTTCCTTCCCTTCGAGCTTGAGCGCCTTACCCGCCTTGGGGATCCAGGTGACCCGGACGACAGCGAGCTTGGCAGCCAGGCGATTGGCTCCTTCGTCGGACTTGGGGAGGTTGCCTCGGTACCAGTAAGAGACTAGGTACTTAGCCTTCTGTCGGACGAGGAGAGGATCGGGATAGGTGTATATCTGGTGATCAACGCTGAAGTAGCCGGAGATCCTCATCGCCGCCCTCCCACCATGCGCCTCGGTGAAGGTGCGGGCAAACTGGTTGCTGGATGTCGTGCTGTGCGAGGGATAGAGCCACCAGCCTGTGGGGCGAGCCTTCTCAAATGACTGTAGGGCCTTGAGGTAGGCGACATAGGCATCGACGTAGGCTTTGAAGCGGGCGATCTGCTCTTCCGTGTAGGTGATGCCGTGCTCGTCGCCGTACTCTATGATCTTCTCGTAGATACCGCCCTCCTTCTCTTCCTCGTCCTCGTAGAAGACATCGTCCGGTGTCCTTGGGATACATTCCTCGGGGTAGTCACTTGGGCGATCGGGTTTGGGAGGAAGGGCGGTAGCCGCAGGATCCTCGAGCCCTCCATTGGGTAAGATACTTGCCCCTACAGTCTCAGGACGAGTCGTAGGTCTATTGCGGTTCATTTGCCCCCATAGGCTGGTAGATCCAAGCAGGAGTACCAGAGCTAGGGTAGCTTGTCTGAGTCTATTCTGTAGCATTGTCTTGCGATAGCGTCATTATCTAGTATTCTTGGGGAGGAGCGCTTAGCCCTTGGAGGGAAGGCTAAGGGCAAAGGTCGAGGAGATACTGCGAGCGACCTCGTCTAGGCGCTCCCTGAGCGAGCTCTCCCACAGCCCTTCGCCTGCTCGGAGGGAAGCGATGAGACGCTTGACCTCTTCGTGCGAAAGGTAGGGCTCACCACTGGGGCGACGAGTGAACTGTAGAGCGTAGAGGTAGCCGACACCCCGTGAGACGAAGCGGAAGGCATCTTCGGGGCGTTCGTTGAGGTTGGCTAGGGTGTTCCGTCCCACGAGCTCCTCTAGGGCTCGGGCAGCGACTGCCTGCGCCAGTAGCCCACGGATGTTACGCAGGTGTGATAGGGCCTCCTCGTAGCGGTACTCGGTGATAGCGAGGCGACCAAGGGCAAAGGCATTGAAGAGCTTAGTCTCCGATCCTCGTAGTCCCGTGAGGCTGTTGGACTGGAGGAGCTTCTGGGCTTGTAGGTAGTAGCCGTAGGCCAGATCCCATGTATGCTCCAGCGCCGTATAGCTGTGCCCTGGGACTAGCTGTGGGGCTTCGTGCGCTTGGATAAGCGTCTTGTCGGTGAGGAACTTCTCGTCGAGGTATTCCCCAAGAGCCTTATCTAGGTACACGGCACCTAAGGTCATCCCTCGGTAAAGCTCCGAAGGAGCAAAGCCATCGGCAGTGACGAAGAAGCGATCGTTGTCCCCTTGGTTGTAGCCGATGAATCCCGTTTGTCCAGCGCTGGCTCTGCGGTTGTACCGCTCGGTAGCATACGTGTCTCCATCATAGCCAGCAGCCCTGCGTACATCGTCTAGGATCTGGGCGAAGTCCGATAGGATCACCGAGCGATACTTACTCTGCTGAGCGGAGGAAGCGATGAGGGGCTCTAGGGCGATCTCATTGTTCCCCCCTTGGGCAAAGAGTTGCTTGAGCTCCTGCCAACGTGCGCCATTGAGGATATAGGCTGTGCGAAGGAATCGTGAGTAAAGCGTCTCAGAGGCAGAAGCTGCCTGCTGAGGTAGGAGTAGGTCTACACTGCTCGTCCCCTGACGCTGAAACGTGTAGGTGGGATCAGGGACGAGTGGAGCCTGGTACTGGCTCTCGACCACCTCCCCCTCCCAGCGTGAGCAGGCTGGGGTAAGCGTGGTGAGTGCCAAGAGGAGCGCCCAAGAGCGGCTTGAGGTATAAGGCTTCATTTGCACTAAGGAAGTATAATGTACTTGCAGAAGGGAGCAGGCAAGCGTGCCTCACCCTCATCGTAGTTCTGTGTCTGACGTGTCTCTAGTACTGGTGTGGCGAAGATGCCATCAGTCGAGACAGCTTCTAGGGAGACGTGGATCGTGGAGCCACGGGCAGCTGTGCCATTGACTAGGAGGAAAAGGGGCTGGCCAGAGCTAAGCGTCAGCGTCTGGGTATGCTGCTTCCCGTCGTTGGGGATCAAGCTGGGGCTCTGGAGGGTCTTCTCCGTCCCTAGCTCATGCAGCATCTTGTCTGCTCCGACATAGCGAACGACACAGCGTGAGCGCACTTCGCTCTGCTTGCGCAAGCCTCCTTGATGGAGATCCGCAGGTTCGCTGAAGGAGTAGGTCAAGGTGACTCTATAGGTGCGAGGTGTGCCAGGAAGCGTCACCCCTGGATAGACGAAGGTGCTGGGAGTCGTCTCGGGGTTGCCCGAGAGGATCGTCATATCTTCATAGCGACCGTCTGGACGCTCTACCCCACGGAAGGGGAAGAGCTTATCATAGTCCTCCGTGGGATAGTCCACTGGGGTGTGCTTGCACCCTACGAGGGCGAGAGCTGTGAGCCCTACGAGGCTCTGCAGAAGTCTATTCATCGTGGTGATCGCATTAATAGTAATCATGAGTGGCATCGGGATCATCGTAGAGCTCGGCGATGATGCCAGTCTCTACCCCCTCGGGGTGAAGGTGACGGCTCACTAAACGTCTCGTGCGGTAGGGAGCATCGTACACCTCGACAAGTTCGGCAAAGAAGCGATCTCCCTTGCGCTCAAAGTCTGAGAAGATGTACTTCGAACTATAACGGATACCTGTGAGGAAGGTGAGCCCCTCGGGGGTACCCACATAGCCTGATCCTAGCCCAACGATCGCTTGGGGAGGTCCATCGGGGATCAAGGCTTTGCGGCTAACAGCTGTGAAGAGTGCGTACCGCTGGGCGACGAGGTTGCGTCCGTAGGAGGTGAGTTCGTTCCTCGTGCTATACTTCATTATGTAGTTGCTCAGGAAGAGCGTACGTCCTCCCTGATGGATACGTATCTGAGGGTTGCGCATTTGCTCAAAGGCTATGCGGTGTCCTTCGGCTCTCTCAAGGCGAGCTGAGCGGTCTACGTCCTTGGCGATCCTACGGAGGATGAAGTAGGAGCATGCAGGCTTCGTCGTACGAGGGCTCTCGAAGATCAGTTGCCCATCAGCGTCTGTCCCTCGGAAGAGGAAGTCTAGCTCCCCCTCGTAGCGCTCCCCGATCAGCTCGGTGAGGTAACTACCGGTCGTGAAGCTTAGGCGAGTATAGCCAGCCTGACCAAGTTCGTAGGTAGACTTTTGGACAGCCTTGGCAGAGCCATCGGTGTAGTCCCCTTGTAGCTCAAGAGTACCATCTCTGTGGAAGGTCATCTGATAGTAAAAGCCTCCGTAACCGAGTTGGTTGGGGAACTTATGCTGGTTGATCTCCTCCTTCGGGTTGGTAAAGAGCAGGGAATCTGTCTTCGGGAAATAAAGGACTTCCCACCCCTGAGGAGCGGAGACTAATACCTCCCTTAGCGAGTCTTGTCGTGCAAGGCTTCGCTCGGTAGGGGTATTGGGGAAGACTTGATCATCCTTAGAGCATGCCCCTAGTAGGATGCTTGCCGCTAGGGCGAAGGTGAGGCTAAGGCTGTGTCGCATGATGCTTGTCGAGATACTGGTTCATGAGCTGGAGGCTCTGTAGCTGGAGGCGTTGAAGAGGTATGCGCCAAGCCTCCTCAATGTACTTGGAGAGGAAAGCTCGCTTCTGGACGAAGGACTCATGAGCGATCTTGGCTTCCTCGGCATAGCGACGCTTAGCCACCTCGTCGCCGTCTGCGTCATCAGGGATAGCAGCATCCTGCTCTGCCCGAGTGATGGCAGCAGGGGTCTCGGTGAGTGTGACGCTGTACATCTCTGCTAGGTCTTCGCGTGCACCCAGCATCCCGAGGATGGAGTAGAAGCCTCTGCTGTAGGCGTACCTATTCAGGCCAAGACCTTCTCTAAGTCTCCCTGACTTCTCATAGCTACGATAGGCATCGGCGAAGGGCTCGGTGGTCGAGCTGTAGCGGTCTGGCCCCAACGATAGGAAGCGGTCATGGTCGTAGGGATGAATGGTCATGAGATGTCGGCCGATCTGGTGCTGAGCACTACGGACGAGGCGGTACACCTCCACGGGATTAGTGGGGGAGAAGGTGTCTACATTGTATATGTATAGCTCGATGGAGGGGGCCTTGCGATTGAAGAGCAGATCTACGCCTTGTCCGTCTCTGTTGGCACCACCGTAGAGGTAAATGCGCAGTAGAGGATGGGCAGGGAGGAAGTCTCTGCTGGTGAAGAACTGCTTGTCTCGGTAGAGGCTGAGTACTGTTGCCTCCAGAGCTTCGAGTACGGGGCGTACTTGCTCGAGGCGTGGGGGATAGGTGTGGGTAGATCGCTCCGCATGGTTGCGATCCCATCTATAGATAACCTCGGCTTGGTAGGGGCGAGTAATGTGCTCCTGACACCAGCGGTCTAGCTCGCTCTGCTGCTCGCTCACTGGAGGCAGGACGCTCCGCTCACTGAGCTGATTCTTCGAGCAAGAGGCTAGGGTCAAGCCGAGGGCAAGTGTGAGGGTGAGGTATATGGATTGTTTCATCATCGTTGGGGGATGCTTAGTGACGTATACGATGGTTGTTGCCCTCCCTTGGATTGGGCTCTAGGCCAGCGGTGATGGCTTCGGTGGGGAGCTGGAGGCACTGGCGCGGGTCGTCCTTCTTGAGGGGACGGTAGAAGCTGCTCTTGGAGCTACGTGTGACCTCGATATTGAATCGCCTCAGGTCAAACCAACGTAGTCCCTCCTCGAAGAATTCCATCTGACGTAGATACAGGATGGTACGTATCATCGGTAGCTGACGAACCGTAAGTCCATAGAAGGGAGCATAGAGCGCATAGTCGGAGGTAGAGCCCTGCGTGTAGCTATCATTTGGGACAGCTGGCTCGTAGCCGAGCTTGCTCAGGGTGTAGGCCTTGAGGTCTAGGATGGCACGATCATACTCGCCTAGCATGGTGTAGGCTTCCATACGATTGAGTAGGACTTCGTCCGTAGTGAAGAGGACATTGGTCACTGCTAGCCCTCGGGGGTGTACCTCGGAGGTCTCCTGCTGGGTGGCTCGCTCATCGAACTTAGCTAGGTAGCGTGTCGTACGATAGGGCTCGGGGGCAAAGACGAAGGGGTAGATAAGGGTCGCATCTCCCGATTGGTCGTCATCCTTGATGGTCTTTCGCTTGAAGATCTTGTCTACGATTCCCACAGTCGCCCCATAGCGATCGGTGGCGATCGATCGGGAGAGACGGGACTCCGTAGAGGCAAGCATCAGGTTAGCCGCTGTCTGGGGAGAGCAGTAGATCTCGTGCAGTCGCTCCCTGCGTCCCTCTAGCTGTTCCTGATAGCTGATCCACGGACGTAGCGTCGTCCCTGGGGCGTGCCCTAGCACGTAGTCGGCGTAGGCGATGCACTGCTTCCAGTCCCCCTTCATGAGGTAGAAGCGGGAGGCGAAGGCATAGGCTGCTCGCTTAGAGAAGTGGTACTTCGGCTGCTGATAGTAGCGGTCAGAGACGAGGGAGATCCCCCTCTTGAGGTCTTGCTCGATCAAGGTGTACACCTCCTCGACCGTACCTCTCTTGTAGTCCACGAAGGCGTGCTTCTCGGGCTTGGTTAGATAGGGTATGCCGGGGCTGGATGCAGAGCGTCCGTAGGGCTCTGCCCATATATTCACGAGCATAAAATGCAGGTAAGCTCTTAGGAGGAAAGCCTCGCCATAGAGAGCACGTGTGCGCTCATTCTTGGGGAAGGTCGAGAGAAGCTCCAGCACCTTATTCGCTTGGGCAATTCCTCGGTAGCATTCCCGCCAGTAGCTCAGCGGTGTATCTAGATCCTCTTGGTCGTAATCCTCCCAGAGGTACATGGACTCCCCTAGGCGGGTCTGAATACCATTGACGCGCTCCTCTACATTGTCTGTACGGGGCTCTAGGAAGGGGATGTAGCTAGCCGTGGGGTAGGCTCCCGTGAGGAGCTCTTGGAGCTTGTCCTCGGTGTCTATACTGATGTCTAGAGCGGCATCGGGGTTCTTATCTAGGTATCCCTGACAGCCACCGAGCAGGAGGGCTAAGGAGACGAGTAGTAGTGATCGCTTTATCATCGTTGTCTATACGTACTTTGAAGTAGAAGGCAGACCCTGCTTGAGGTTCGTTTGTAACCTCTCGATAGGTACTATTGCTGCCTCAGGGGAGTTTCTATTGTTGCCTCTGAAGAGTTTCTATTGGAAGTCCCAAGGTGTACCTACGGCAGGGTCGATACCCCTGTCTTAAAATCCTATCTGTAGCGAGAGCGTGTACTGTCTAGGAGTGGGTAGAGATACCCCCCCTGCACGATAATACTCTGGGTCCTGTCCACGTAGACGCTTGTCGGAGTAGATGAGGAAGGGGTTCGTCAGGCTAAGCTGTAGCTTAGCTGAGTGTAAACGAAGCTTCTTAGCGAAGGCCTCGGAGACCCGATAGCCCAGCGAGACATGCTTCAGACGTACGAAGCTACCATCGGCGACTCGTAGCTGGGAGTAGTTGTAGGTGCTATAGGCACGCTCAATATTCTCCCTACCCACCGCATTGATTAGATCCTGCGAAGGGATGGTAGGGACATCGGTATGCTGTTCGTCCCCAGGATTCATCCAACGATTGCGGTATTCTCCAGAGAAGACATTGAGGTCAGCGAAGGTGGGGTCAAAGGTGGGGTTGAGTCGGATCTTATTGCCCGCCTGCGCCGTGATGAATAGGGTGAGATCCCAGAGACCGTAGCGCAGGGTGTTCGATAGCCCACCGATGACCTGAGGCTCGATAGGCCCGTGATAGGTGAGGTAGCTCTTGGTGTACTGGGTATCACTGAAGTCCGCACTGTAGACGTTGGCATCCTCACCATGATTGGTGGGATAGAGTCCAAAGTCAAAGGTGGGAAGCCCGTGACTATTGAGCCCTTGGAAGTTGTAGGAGAAGAGCGAACCCTTGGGGTAGCCTACGAGGTTGCCCCGACCACGTCCAGCGACCATGTCTAGGGCGTTGGGCGTATTACGCAGTCTTGTGATCTTCTGGTTCATGAGGCTGAGGGTAAGGCTACTGCTCCATGAGAGCTCCTTCGTCTCTATGTTCGTCGTGCTGAGTGAGAGCTCGATCCCTTGGGTGCGCATATCCCCGAAGTTGGCATACTTGTAGTACTGCCCCCCGATACCAGAGGTACGGACTAGGTCGATGAGGTCAAAGGCATTACGCTGGTAGAGGTCCACCGTAGCCCGTACACGGTCACCAGCCCAAGCGGTCTCGAGGCCCAGGTTGAGCTCGTACATCTTTTCCCAAGTGAGGTCACGGTTCTCTAGGTGGCGAATGCGTAGGGCATTCTCTCGGTCCTGATAGCGTCGAGGCGAGGTCGTTCCACCTTGGTAGACTGAGTTGGCATTGACAGCTTCCTCGTTCATCTTGGCGGTGAGTCCGTAGCTCATGCGCACAGCTAGGCGGGAGAGTAGGGAAGAGGGATGGAAGAAGGCTTCTCGGTCGACGTTCCACTTCCCCCCTACATTCCACGTGGGAAGCCATTGGGTACGAGCGTTGCGCCCCGAAGCATTTGACCCTTCCATGTTGATCAGGGCATTGAGGATATATCGCCCGTCGTAGCCATAGGTAGTGCTCGCAGAGAACGTCACTCCTCGGTCATAACGTCTAGAGTAAGCGAAGTAATCCTCCCCCTCACGAAGTAGCTTACTGAATATGCGAGGATCGGTATTGATCTGCCCACCACGATCGTACTGCACACCGTAGCCGGTGAAGGGAGTATGCGAGCGGTCGGCATAGCGGATTTCAGTGAAGCCAAAGGCCTTGATATCATGGGGGCCGATATGGCGGTCATAGTCCAGAGCCAGACGCATGAGATAGCTCTTCAGGCTCGTCTCATCCTTCTTAAGTATCCCCCCATGAGGCAGGGCAACCTCGGGACGGCGCTCGGGATGCTCGGGGTCACGTAGCAGGTAGATGTTGGCCGAGGCGACCTCAGGAGTCTCCATAGCTCGGTAGGCAAGGACTTGGTTCGATCGCTCCGTGATCTCGTGGGCCATAGAGGTGTAAGCCTGTCGGGTGGAGACGAGGGCACGGGCTTCAAGATGCGGTCGGACCTTGTAGCTGGCTTCAGCTTGAGCCTTGAAGTCGAGCACCCCGATCTCCATATGGTTGGAGTGGTATTCCTGATGGATGTTGAAAGGTGCCCAGTTGTTGCGGTACCGCTCAGATGGTAGGAGCGTACGGCTTGTGCCCAGAGCATAGCTAAAGGGGTTGATGTCGAAGTCTCTCTCGAAGAGCCCCAGCGTAGTATTCTTGCGCTGAGGCAGGGTGCCAGGCGCATTCTGAGAGCGGATGTTCCCCTGAGCGGATAGTGTGACCTGCAGGCGTTCTCCGAGGTAGAAGGTATTCTTGAGGTTGGCCGTGATGCGCTGTACCCGATCTGATACTGTCCAGCCTCCGTCATAGAAGAAGCCCAGCGAAGCATAGGTGGCACTACTCCGTCCACCCGCACTGAAGCTCACGGTATGGCTCGTCGTAGGTGTCAGACGGAAGAGCCCGCTGAACCAATCGGTATTGGCTCGCTCGTGCTGCTCGAGGAAGGATCTACGTGCCCCTGGTGTGTTCTCCAGCTTATAGGTCCCCGTCTCGGGATCGTACTCGGAGAGCGCCCTATTGAGTAGATGGTATACCCCACCACGACGGCCGTAGAGTGAGCTGGCGAGACTGAAGTAGCCCTTTTCCCGCATCTCCTCATAGATACCCATCGTCTCTTGTGAGTTCAATAGGTCATACTGGCTATAGCTGGGTCTGAGGCGCATAGTATTCTCCGTGGCATAGCTTACCCTCAGAGGTGTATCCCTACGTCCAGACTTAGTCGTCACGACGATCACGCCGTTGAGTGCGCGTGCTCCATATATAGAGGTAGCAGAAGCATCCTTAAGCACCTGTATATCTTGTATATCGGAGGCGTTGAGCCCTGAGACAGCCGAACTGATGAGCGTCGCTGCGTCTCCCGATGCTAGCTGATCGAGGCTAAGGTGTACGAGGTCTTCATAGACCGCTCCGTCGATTACCCACAGAGGTTGTACATTACCTAGTATAGATGCCCCACCTCGGATATTGATACGAGGTGCAGCACCGAATGTACCAGATATGCTCTGGATGGATAAGCCTGGTACACGACCTTCGAGCATACGAGATATATCCTGTGTCCCCTCTAGGTGGATGTCTCGCATCTTCACCGATGAGGCGGCACCCGTATAGACTCGGTTGCGGATCTTCTGATAGCCCGTCACCACGACATCCTCGATGAGCTTGTTATCCTCCTCGAGGGTAATGGTGAGCCGTGCGCTATGGATCTTCACTTTCTTGGCTTGCATACCCACACTACTCACGAGCAGAGTATCTCCTATGCGGGCGGTGATGGTGAACTTCCCTACGCTGTCCGTCAGCGTGCCTTGCGTTGTCCCCACAAGGCGCACGCTAGCTCCTATTAAGGCTTCGCCACGGCTACTGCGTACACTACCCGTGATCAGGCTCGCTTGTTGTGCCAGAGCACTGAGGGGAAGGGCAAGGAGGAGCAGGAGGCCAAGGCGTATGATGTATCTAAGTGATTGCTTCATGTCTTGCTAAGAGGCGTTAGAGGTTGATACGTACTCCACCATAGATGCCGAAGGGGTGACCAGGTCTGAGGCCAGAGGGGTGACGGGAGACGAGATAGACTTTGTTTGCTAGGTTCACAGCGTTGAGGGTCAAGGTGAGGTGGCGGTTGAGGCGGGCCTTGAGTGATGCGTCTATGATCGTATGGCTAGGGATAAGATGTGCCTTGGCGATACGTCCCTGCCCTGGGGCCGTGCGCATGTCTGAATTGTAGCGGACGCTGAGGTTAGCTTCTAGCCACTTGTACTCTAGCCCGAGCTGGGCATTCGCTGCATGTCGGAAGATATAGGGCAGTTCATCCCCTGCAAAGACTTCCCCCCAAGCAGATGAGTAGAATTCGTTCTTCATCTCGGTATCGGTCAAGGTGTAGCTGACCTGCAGAGGTAGGCGCACTCCCCAGCTCTTAGGCAGGGGTTGCCAAGAGGCTAAGAACTCAAGCCCCTGTACACGTGCTGATCCTACCGTGAACTGATCCAGCGTACCCTGTCCGCCCGCAGCGGCGAGGTCACTGCCGAGCATGTTGGAGTAGTCGTTGTAGTAGCCGATCGCTTCTACCTTCAGATCCTCTGTAGTGAGGCGTATCCCTGCTTCTAAGTTGATACTCTTCTCGGGCTTCTGCTGGTAGTAGGTCATCACGCTTGGGGGAGCGAAGCCCTGATGAATACCTGCAAATATGGAGAGGGGACGAAGGATGCGATAGTTGATCCCAAGGCTAGGAAGGAGTGCAGTAGCGTGGTTGCTTCCCTCGATGCGTAGGTGGCCCGTGCGTCTTGGGTCTTTGGTCGTGTAGTCTCGCTTGTATAGCTCTACATCCTCGAGGCGAAGCCCAGCGGTGATGGTCCATCCCGCCCGTGACCACTTCCCAAGGAGATAGGAAGCGAAGGCATGGGCAGTAGTGATGCGGTTGCTCTGTGAGCCAGGTTGGCCCACACGGAAGAGGCTCATCTTCCCGCCCTCGATGGAGTAGCTATCGTCGTGCTGGAAGCGGTCTTCTAGGTCGGCATGATAGCGGGCTCCGGCCTCGAGCAAGAGATAGCTCGAGAGGAAAGGCAGGCGGTACTCGATCTTCGTCTGTATCCCACGCGAATGGTAGGAGCGCTGGTTGGCTCGAAGCATAAGCGCTTCGCCGAGGCGGTCGGTGGCACCGGTGAGGATGTCCAGGTAGCGGGCATTGGTCTCGGGGTCGGCTAGTATCTCTTCGATGCTTCGCTTTTCGCCTTTCTGATCTCCGATACGCACATCGTTGAGCTTATACCAGTTGCGCCAGAAGTAATTATAGTAGGCACTTGTCGTCACCTTCAGCCCGCCCGTGAAGTCGACGAGGTGGGTCAAGGCTGTTTGCGTGTGGCGAGTCTGCAGCTGGTCCATCTGGGCACCACGGTAGCGGTAATAGGGGCGGGAGGCAAAGTCCTGCTCACTCAGCCCGACGTAGCTCTCATCGGAGTGTTCGTTCGAGAAGCCGAGCTTCAACTCCAGTGCCTGACGGATCTCAGCATCCTCACCGCTATGGATGCGGAGCTTTCCGACGACATCATTGCGGTAAAAGCCTGTACGTTCGTTGGGCTCATCCTTCTTAAACCCCTTTGACTGGTAGCGAAGGTATTCGACTAGGTAACCGACATGCTTGTGGTCGCTACCCAGATGGGCGTAGGTGTTGAAAGTACCGAAGCTCCCATAGGAAGTGCGGAGGCCTGCTTGGAAGCTCTTGGGGATGGGAGTCGATACCATGTTCACAGCGCCCCCCGTGGTGAAGGGACCATACTGCACTTGGCTACTTCCCTTGAGCACCTCAATGGCGTACATGCGGGCGGCATTGGGGAAGTAGTAGGCGGCGGGAGCGGCATAAGGGGCGGGGGCTGCAAGGATCCCGTCTTCCATGAGCGAGATACGTTCGCTTCGCTCGGCCTTCGTCCCTCGCAGGCTGATGTTTGGGCGCAGGCCGTAGCCATCTTCTTCGTAGATGTTCACGCCCGGCACGGCACGTAGCATACGGCTGATGTCTGTGTAGCCGAACTTCTTCAGTTCCTTTGGCGAAAGGTAATAAGCTGAACCCGTACGGTTGCGTGCTTCGAACTTGCTTCCCAGCATCTGTCGTGCATAGACCACGACCTCGTCAAGTCGACGGACGGAGTCTCTCCTCACTTCGCCGAGGCTATCTGTCGCGGCTACTTGCGCCTTCGCTCCCAGGATCACCGAGCTAAGGCTTAGTGTAATGGCTAGTCGTCTAGCTATATGATACATCTTTAATGATAGGTGTTATCCTTATGTGTTCTCTAGGCACATGCACTCCCCAGCCTTCTCTGGTTCAGATAAAAGGCTATACATAATAATACGTGTCTGTGGAGCAGAGGATGTTCCTCCAGTAACCTAGGCAATCTAGCCCGCAAAGATATAGTATCTCCCTTCCCCTTGAAATACCTAAAAATGGGGGTTTTATTCGGTCAATCGCCCCCTTATATACCTGATTTTGGAGCTCCAGCGTTATCCCAGCTACTACGCTCCAAGGAAAGAGCGCGTACACTCCAAGCCGAACTGCCCCCGACCTCTTCCTCTTTTTGCCCGCACTTCACAAACAGCTTCTGCGAGCAAATGAAACGACTCCGTCCGAAGAAAAAAGGTCGCCCTGCGGAAGAAAAAAGACATTCTTCCGCAGGGCGAAAAATTTGCGTGCGCACGCAGGGAAATTTCTGTGCGCACAAAAAAATATTTTCGTGCGCACGAAAATTTATTTCCTTCCGCAAGGAAATTTCGCCCTCTGCGGAAGGAGGCTTATCCCCCTACACAATAAGCGATTAGGGAGAAGGCACAAAAACTACCTTACCCCCGCCTGCTTGTAGCTCGGAGCGAGGGTCGAAGTGAGACGCAGGATGAGGTCGAAGAAGACCATCTTCGCCTGCACATTCTGCGCTAAGTGGCGAGCGGCTTCATCGATCTCGGCCTCGACCTGACGGACGTTGCGCCCCGTGATGCAGGAGCGTAGGTAGCGGGCGATGCCTTCCTCCCGACTCGTGAGGTAATTGATGTCGGGGAGGGAGAGATTGTAGAGATAGAACTCTCTGAACATTCGCGCCAGGTACTCCAAGAGGCTCGCTTGCTCTTCCTTCGACAGTGCCGCGAGGTCTTCAGCGAGGAGCTTCATCTCGCGGGGCTGCGCATTGACCGTCGCGCGGAGGATGCGCTGCAGAAGGGCGTATTCCTCGCCCAGCTCAGCGGCACGCCCTTCGTAGAGATCGAGTGCCTTGCGGTAGTTACCCTCCGAGAGGTGGGCGGCGTAGAGGGCATCCGCCTCGGCATAGTCCGTAGGTGTTGCCCGTAGTGCTGTCTCGATCTCGGGCTCAGTGAGGGGGCGAAGGCGAAGGGTCTGCATGCGGCTGCGCAGCGTCTGAAGGACGGACGGCTCGTCCATCGTGACCATGAGGATGACGGTGCGCTCGGGTGGCTCTTCGACGAGCTTGAGGAGCTTGTTGCCCAAAGCCTCTTGCATGCGCTCGGGTAGCCAGATGATGAGGATGCGGTAGCCACGCCCCGAGGTCTGATAGCCCATCATGCGCTGCAGGGGCTCGCCTTCGCGAGCGAAGATCGAGGCCTTTTTCCCATCGCCTCCGAGGAGTCCAAGCCATTCATCATAATAGGTATAGGGGCCCTGCTGTATGAAGCGGCGCCAGTCCTCGATATGGTCTTCGCAGAGGTTCTTCCCCGAAGCGTTGACGATGGGATAGAGGAAGGAGAGATCGGGATCCCCCACTTCGTCATAGCGACGGCAGGAGGGGCAATGCCCGCAGGCGTCCCATTCCCCGCGGTCGGTGCAGTTGAGGTAGCGGGCATAGGCGTAAGCCAATCCCAGAGCACCCTCGCCATCGCGCCCCGTGAAGAGCTGGGCGTGAGGGACGAGCCCCTGGCGAGCCGTCGTAAGGAGCTGCGCCTTGAGGCTATCGTGACCGACAATATCTCTGAAGTACATAGGCTAAGGGATGTAGATGGATGGGAAGGGCTATCTGCGCCAAGCACGGACGGCTGTGGCGAAGGCCAAGAGGTAGGCACGTCCGTGCTCGCTGATCATGCTCTCGGGATGGAACTGCACCGACCACACGGGATCCGTGCAGTGGCGCATCGCCATCAGTACACGGCCTTCATCAGCATCGGCGCAGTAAGCCGTCGGGACAAGACAGGTCGGGAGGCTCGCTTCGTCGACCGCCCAGCTGTGGTAGCGCCCGACGAGACTTCCCGTGGGGATAGCACCGACGAGGCGGTCTGCAGGATCTATTACGACAAGTGCGGAGGCATGCCCGTGGCGGGGCGCAGGGAGCTGCACCAGCTCAGCGCCGTAGTGCTCGGCGAGTGCCTGATGCCCGAGGCAGATGCCCAAGATAGGCTTTACTCCCACCTCGGCACGGATGAGGGCCTGCATACGGGGGAACTCGCTTGGCACACCTGGCCCAGGGGAGAGAATGAGCCCATCGTGCTCGGGAAGCGAAGAGAGCTCGAGCTCACCCTCGGGGATAACCTCGAAGGTGAGCTCGGGGAGTGAGCGCAGGAGCTCCACGACATTATAGACGAAGGAGTCGCGGTTGTCAATGACTAAGAGGTGTACCGTGGAGCCCATGGTACACGCTACTTGAGGTTACGCCCCGTGACGTGCGTGGGACCGACTTGGTCGCCCTTATCCTTGAGATAGCGGGGATGGTAAGTACCTGCAGGGAGGCTCTCCAGCGCATCGCGGTTAGCCAGACGTGCAGCTACGACCTTATCCGTCATTGAGGTAGAGATCGCCCCCACGACGATATCCACGAGGGTACTCAGGATGCCACGCCCTCCTTTGTCTTGACTCAGATCCACAGCACCCTCTAAGCGGCGCGAGAAGAGCGTCTCCCCAGTCTTCGTAGAGCGTAGGAGGTACTCGACATCGATCTCAATCTTCGAGCGCAGGGCGACCTTCTCCCAGCGATGGATGATGGTGAAGAGTACGGCGTCTGCACCGAAGACGCGGTAGAAGGGAGCGACATTCCCCTGGATGAAGTCCTCGGCATTGGCGGCACTCTCCTGCTCCATCAGCTCCTTCGCGAGGAAGGGTGAGAAGACGTAGTAGCCACGCTCAGCCAGCGGCTTGAGCAGCGTAGCGTAGAAGTTGTCCTTCAGCTCGACCTGATTGGTCTCGTTGATCGAGGGCATGATGACGATGGAGCGGGGATTCTCCCTGTAGAGTGTAGCATAGGCATCCTCACGGCGCTGCGTCTGCTCGCTCAGGAGTCCACATGAGGAGAGGAGTACCAGCGAGACGAATGCCCCTACGGCCATGAAAGCTCGGTGTAGTCGGATCTTCATTTCTTCAGCTGCTTGATGAGACGACGGACGAAGACGGCACTCTCGGGGTACAGCTCGGCTTCCTTCTCGAGGAGCTTCACACCTCGCTCGGTATCGCCTTGCTTAGCTAAGAGGTAGCCGTACTCAGCGCAGAGCCCTGGAGGAGGCATCTTGCGCAGGCCTTCGGGCTGAGTGATGAGCTTCTCGTAGACCAAGCCGAGAGCCCTAAGGCGCTCGGGGGTGGGATTCTGTGCGACGGCATAGGCCGTCTGCTCATAGTTGCCCCACGAATATAATGCGGGTGAGGAGCCACAGCTCGGAAGGAGTCCCCCAAAGAGCAGGAGTGCGGCGACGGTATAAATTAACTTCATCTTTTGTAAAAGAGGATCTACGCTTACTGCAGGGTGATGGTCTTCGCGGCTCGGCTGGAGATGAAGATCTCCTTGGAGAAGAGCGTGCGCCCCTCGGCATCTCGGACGATGACCGTATGGCGCCCTGGGGTGATGGTGATGCGCTTCGCATGACGTGTGACAGCATCGGGGCGAACGGCTACGATCCCCACAGCGGAGACGTCGTCGACTAAGACAAAGACCTTCTTCCCGACGTAGGCACCCGAGGAAGCTACGACGATATAAGACTCATCATTGAGTCCGCCCGAGATCGACGAGGTCGTCCCGCAGGCTGTCCCAGCGAAGAGGAGCGCAAGGAGGGAGAGTAGACCGACGGCCCACTGCTTGTAGCATGGTTGTTTCTTCATGATCGCTACGGTCTTACTGCTGTACATAATAGTTGTCTAAGGCACCCTTATCGAAGCTCCCCGAGACGACGCTGACGATAGCGTACTGCGTATCGGGCGTATCGCCGTCTACGGACTCTACGCGCAGCTGTGCCACGGGCTTACCCGCCAGATAGAAGGAGACACCCGTCTGAGGGTTCTTCACTTGCTTGCCACGCTTGTAGAGCGTGAAGGTATCTCCAGGACGAATGCCCTGAGCGGCCCCGCCTGCGATGATGATACCATCGGCATCAGCATTGATGAGGTAGGTGCGCCAAGGCTTGTCGGTGCACTTATTGATGATGTTCTCGACGAGCTGATCGATAGCCCCCGAGATGGCCTTATCGCTGAGGGTGGCGTCATAGCCAGCCTTACCGCCAAGACCCAGAGTGCTCTTACTCGTCGTCTGAGCCTGCCCCTTACCTTCCTCCGAATAGATGACTTGCCCCGTCGCGACGTCGACGATACGGATGCTCACACCCGCCTCTACCGTCTGACTCTTCTCCGAGGTGAAGAGACCATCCTTGCCAGTCGTCTTGCGGCCGAACTCGGTGATCGAGCCGAGGATAAGGTAGTCAGCACCGATACGCTGACCCTGCCCAGCCTTGAGCTCAGCCTCCAGCTTCTCCGAGTCGCTACGCTCGAGGAGGATGAACTTCCCCGAAGCATTGAGCTTCGTCATGAGGATATCGAGGGCCTGCTTCGCCATGGGATCATTGTCGCGCTCGTAGAAGATACCCTTGCCGTACTGCGTCTCGTTGGAGAAGCGCCCGACGGCGACCTTCCACTTGAGGCTACGCACATCGGCAGGGCGAGCGTTATTGACCCCAGGATGGGCGATGACTCGCTGGGGTTCTTGTGCAGTAGCATAGCCAAGCCCCGAGAGGCCTGCCAGCGCTGCGAGAGAAAGCGTCTTAAGTACATTCATAAGGCACTGTATATCTATAAGTGAGGTTTGTATCATACAAATGTAGTGATTAATAGCGGTAGAGGTATAGGGCTACGCCTATACAGACGAAGCTCTATACCACAGCTTGAGTGCAGATGGATCCTATGTGAACAGACCTATATTGGTCGGCGGGCTGACCTATATAGGTCGCAGACGTGACCTATATTGGTCGAGAAAGCAACCTATATAGGTCAGCCCGCCGACCAATATAGGTTCGCACCACCCTCCCCTACAGAGCCGTCATCACACCCAGATAAAGACAAGCCCCCCAGCTCACTGAGAGCTGGGGGGCTTATCCTGTATAGAGCTAAGCTGTGCGCTTAGTAGTCGGGGTTATTCTTACCGAAGTTGGGGTTACGGTCGATGACCCACTGAGGGATGGGGAGGTAGCGGAAGTGAGGCTTGAAGATGCGGTTCTCCACGAGCTTAGCTTCAGCAGGAGCAGAAGGATTGATCGTAGCACGCGTCTCAGGATTCGTACCCGTCATATCGACAGTCCCTACCATACGCTGCAGCGGACCATTGAGTACCGTCTCAGCGATCATCTTGCCGTCCGTACCCTTCCAGCGAAGGATGTCAGCACGACGGAGACCTTCGCCAGCGAACTCTACGGAGCGCTCACGACGGATCAGCTCACGGAGCTTATCCTTCGTACCGTACTTCGTCTGGTCGACAGCAGGCATACCTACACGCTGGCGCACGAGGTTGATCTTAGCGTACACATCAGCCGAAGGACCATTCAGCTCGTTCTCAGCTTCAGCATACGAGAGGAGGACCTCAGCATAGCGGAAGACGATAGGGCTGGCATTCGTAGACCACACGTCGGCATACTGATTAGCTGGAGCGGTGTACTTATTCCAAGTGAGCCCCGTCTTAGAGCTGTTGTTCGCACTTTCGGGATAGTCCTCGTTCTTCTTCCCACCAGGCAGGGTCTGGTCGAGGGTGTTGTAGATCGCAGTCTTGCCCTCGGGCGTGATATAGTTCGCACCAGGGTAGCAGACGGTCATGGCCATACGAGGGTCACGATCCTTGAAGGGATGCGTGGCATCGTAGCCTGAGCCCGACTCATCCGTCGTCAGCCCCGTCTTCATCTCATAGAGGTTGATGAGGTTGGCTGTTGGCACCATCGAAGACCAGCCCCCGACGGAGTTATTGAGCATCGAACCGATAGAGGTATAGTGAGGCTTTACCGTCTCGAGGTACTGCACAGCAGCGATGATCTCAGCAGAGCCTTGACCATCGATGGTGAAGAGCTTCTGGTAGCTGGGCTCGAGGCTGTAGACGTTGAGATCAATGATCTCCTTAGCCTTAGCCTTAGCGACCTCCCAGTCACCATAGTAGAGCGCTTCGCGCATACGGATAGCCAGAGCAGCACCCTTGCCTAAGCGACCACGCGTGACATTAGCCTCGAGGTCGGGGATCGCTTCATCCAGATCCTTAGCGATGTAGGCACGTACCTCAGCCTCGGTCTTACGAGGCAGACGAGCTTCGTCAGCATTCTGAGGGAGCTCGATGATGGGTACACCACCATAGAGGAAGTTCATCATGAAGTACTTATAGGCACGGATCACCTTAGCCTCAGCGATGATGCGCTTCTTCTGCGCCTCAGGCATGTTGGGGATCTCTTCGATCTGCTTGAGGAGGAGGTTACAGCGGCCGATAGTACCATAGCCATAGAAGGAGGCACCTGGGCTGGTGGGGCTCATCGTCCCGTTGCCGATGGAGCGGAAGCCTTCGTGAACGTGGAAGCTAAAGCCAAAGTCCGAGAGGCAGTCCATGTAGAGGATCGTACTACCACTCTCCCAGCCATCATAGCAGCCGACGAGGAACTTCTCAGCGTCTTCGGGAGTCTTCCAAGCGGTCTTCTGAGAGAGCTGGTTGCGGGGGGCTGTATCGAGGAAGCCCGAGCAGGAGACACTACCAGCCGTCAGGAGGCCAGCCAGCAGGTACTTATATAGGTTGTTCATTATCGTAGTCACATTAGAAGGATACGTTCAGCCCGAAAGAGTGCGTACGCAGCAGAGGGTAAGAGGAGAGACGGTGGCTCGTGGCCTCAGGGTCGATGTTACCGCGCATATTGTCCAGCGTGAAGAGGTTCTCACCAGAGTAGTAGACACGCAGGGAAGAGACACCGAGGTTCTTCAGGAGACTCTTAGGCAGGGTGTAACCCAGCTGGAGGTTCTTCAGACGCACGTAATGCGTGTCCTGCAGCCAGAAGGTCGAGATTGCTTCGTTGTGATTAGCCTGACCAGCGAGGTAGATGCGAGGCATCTTGCCCGAGGGCTTGTCTGCGCTCCAGGCATCACGCCACTCAGTAGAGGGGTGACCCGTATCCCCACCGAAGGCACCGAAGACCTCAGAGCTGTAGAGGCGAGAGGCAGCTGCGACACCGCTGAACATGGCAGAGAGGTCGAAGGCACGCCAGCCTAAGTTGAAGTTCATAGCGAACGTATAGGCGGGATCTACAGGATTAGAGAAGATACGGTCCTTACCATTGATCTTGCCGTCACCATTGACGTCCACATAGCGGATATCACCAGCCTGAGGGCGAGAGCCGAAGGGCGTACCATACTTAGCTACGAAGGCATCAGCTTCTTCCTTCGACTGGAAGAGTCCGTCAGCCTTGTAGAGATAGTAAGTCTCAAAAGAATGGCCAACGGCATTGCGAATGCGACCGTAGTCGGAGTCCATATACTCATTAGCACCGAGGCTGAGGATCTTATTCTTGTTGTAGGTGAAGTTACCACCTACGCCGAGCGTCCAGTCACCGAAGTGCGTCTTGTAGTTCAGTGCGATTTCGACACCCTTGTTCTCCATCGCACCTACATTAGCGTGGTAGGGCTTGAGAGGGAACTCAGAGGGGACGTCAACCTTCATCAGGATATCGGTCGTCTTACGAGCGTAGAAGTCTACTGACCCAGTCAGCTGTCCAGCGAAGAAGCCGAAGTCCAGACCTACACCGACGTTGCGGCTCTTCTCCCAGCTGATGTTGTTCAGCTTGAGGTCGGTCTGTGCATAGCCAGAGGTAAGCGCACCACCGAAGGGATAGGTCGCGCCGATATTGTAGGTATTGAGTGCAGGATAGTAGTCATTGAGAGCTTCCTGATTACCGAGGAGACCCCACGAAGCACGGACCTTCAGGTCGCTCAGTACAGGATAGAGAGGCTTCATGAACTCTTCCTTCGAGAGACGCCATGCACCAGAGAAGGAGGGGAAGTAACCCCAGCGATAGCCCTGAGCGAAGCGCGAAGAGGCGTCAGCACGGAAGTTCGCTTCGAGGAGGTACTTGCCGTCGAAGTCATAGTTCAGACGACCGAACCAAGAGAGCATACGCAGCTGAGCCGTCGTACCATTGTTCTCCTGCGTAGAGGAGGAGCCTGCACTTAGATCGGTAAGGTCGTTGGAGGGATAGTCCTTACGCTTGCCCTGCATGTACTGCGTGAAGAAGTCTTCAGCGTGCCACCCGAGGAGGGCCTTGAAGTTGTTCTTGCCAAGGCTCTTGCTGTAGTTAGCCAGTGCATCGAAGTTTGCACGCGTCCAGAGGTAGTAGCGTTCGTCCAGATTGTTGGGCGCACTCACCTTGTGGTCGTTGTACTTGATGAAGGGGACGAAGGCCTTGTAGTGCTGCAGACTGGCTACATAAGCTACGTTAGCCGTGAGGGTAAAGCCATCGAAGAGATGGAAGTCGATACCCCCAGTAGCGGAGATGTTGTGGTTGTCGCGATCGATGGTCTGACCTGAGTCAAGCCAAGCCAGAGGGTTACCGTCCCCCGTCGTCCCCCAGCTCTTGCCATCCTTGCTACGACCGAGGATCCAAGGTGCGACGATATTCAGCTGGCGGATGATCTGGTCAGAGCCACCAGAGACGTAGGAGTTATTGGGGTCAGCGTACTTATTCTTGATGTAGGAGAGGCCGAGGCGAGCCGATATGAGGCGGCTGAGGGTGAGGTCAAGATTCGTACGAGCGTTGAACTGATTACGCTTAGCGTTGGGGAGGATACCCGACTGCCCGAGGTAACCCAGCGAAGCCATGTAGCGGACCTGCTCCGAGCCACCATTGACACTCACATTGTGGTGCTGCATAAGAGCCGTACGGAAGGCCAGATCATACCAGCGGGTATCGGGGTGCCCTTCGGGGTCACTGCCGTCCTGGAACTTCTTGAGGTCCTCGTCAGAGAAGCGAGCTACCTTACCAGCAGCTACCATCGCCTTGTTGTAGAGAGTAGCGTACTCGAAGGAGCCCATACGGTCCATCAGGCGCGTAGCGCTCTGCATACCCACGCTACCCGAGTAGCTGACGCGAGCCTTACCCGACTTACCGCGCTTGGTGGTGATGAGGATGACCCCGTTAGCAGCCTTCGAGCCGTAGATAGCTGCGGAGGCAGCGTCCTTCAGGACTGAGATGCTCTCGATATCGCTTGGGTCAAGCATATTGAGCGTCCCAGACTCGAGACCGTCGATGAGGATGTAGGGATTTGCGTTGTTTAGGGTACCCGTACCACGGATGCGGAGCTTACCGCCGTCGAGACCTGGAGCACCGTTGGTAGCGGTGACTGTCAGACCTGGGACGAGACCTTGTAGACCATTACTGAGGTTCTGAATGGGGCGAGCTTGTACCTGCTTCAGGTCAAGAGCGGTCACGGAACCAGATAGGTTAACTTTCTTCTGCGTGCCATAGCCCACGACGACGACGTCACTGAGCTGCTGTGCTTCTTCCTTGAGCGTGATCTTGATCTGCGTCTGCCCTGCTACGGCTACCTCACGAGCTTCATAGCCTAGATAGCTCACACGGAGGATGGCATCACGCTGTACTCCCGACAGGGTGAAGGCGCCCTTGGCGTCCGTCATAGCCCCTTGCTTGGGATTTTTCTTCACGACAACAGAGGCTCCAACGATGGGCTCATCTTTGGTATCCACTACAGTGCCGCGGATGGTCAGCCCCTGTGCCATAAGCTGTGGGGCCAGGTAGATCGCCAGGATCAGTAGCCAACCGACCCAGAGAGACCTAAGGATGAATGTTTGTTTCATACACTTGGGATTTGTGAGTTTGAATAGTGGTATGTCTACATGCCACTCGGCTGTGGTGGCACGGTGTCCGCTCCCGAAAACGTCTTCATGGTGGGAGCGAGTGATGAACCTCTCGCTCGAGGTGCATCGTGGTATTCGGACTATGTATTTCGATTCAAACTTATAAAAAATACTTATTCATTCCTACTATAGAATTTTCTAAGTATAAGCATTCTCTCTTTTTGCTTGTAAGTAAGCCTTTTGGGTAGAGGAAGGAGCACGGAGGGATAGGGGTACTTAGCACCTCTCTGGAGTGTATCATAATCAAGGCTTTACTAAGGCAAAAAATCGATCAGTACTGGTCACTGCTCCGACCAGTACTGCTTCGATGTGTGACCAGTACGAGTAGCGATTAGTGACCAGTACTGGTCACCTCGCCGACCAGTACTGGTTCGTTTTGCCCCCTCGGCAAAACTGATATCATAAGGCGTATTCACCGCTCGCTCTGCCCTTGGGCTATTCGGCTCCATGATGATAGTAGTTCGTGGATAAAGCTGAAGAAGTCGATTTGCAAACGACCACTGGTCTGCATGCGGATGACTATTGGTATGGGGGTCAAACCACTATTCGTTTCGTATGCAAACCACTATTCGTTCGTACATCGAACCACTATAGGACTGAGTGCGAACGACTATTGCACCGAGCCTTACCCCAACAGCTTCACGCCCCCGCTTACGAAGTAATCACCCTTTCAGCAGCTCTCAAAAGGGGAAGCTCAAGCGAAATTACATACTGACCATCAGCTACTTAGATAGAAACAAGGCTTGTGCGGATATGCCATAAGTGCAGGCAATTCCATATCTTTGCGACCGCCTCTATGGTGAGGTAGATAGGCTGCGCACCCTATACCATATTATATATAGCGGTGCGACCGCCAGAAGGACTTTCCCCAAGCTATTCCCTATAGCAGACAAAAACCTTCATCCCCTACCCCGTGTTGGGATAAGGGGGTGTATACCCCACAAACGATAAACGAACGGTAAGACAACACCCATGACAAAGAAGATCATCGTGGCCATCGACGGCTACAGCTCATGTGGCAAGAGCTCTATGGCACGTACACTCGCGCGTGCAATCGACTATATCTACGTCGACACAGGCGCGATGTACCGAGGCGTCACCCTCTTCGCCCTCAGACGCGGCTTCATCCGCGAGGGAGTGATCCAGGAGGCAGAGCTTCGCGAAGCCCTGAGCGAGGTATCTCTGAGCTTCCGTCAGAGCCACGAAGGTGCTACACCCGAGCTCTACCTCAACGGCGAGAACGTCGAGAAGGAGATCCGCACGATGGAGGTCGCCTCCTTCGTCAGCCCCATCGCCGCACTGGGCTTCGTACGTGAGTTCCTCACTGCCCAGCAGCAGGCTTTCGGCGCTGAGGGCGGTATCGTCATGGACGGCCGAGACATCGGCACCGCTGTCTTCCCTCAGGCACAGCTCAAGGTCTTCGTCACGGCTGACCCCGCCATCCGTGCAGAGCGCCGCCTTGCCGAGCTTCGTGGCAAGGGCGACAGCAAGATTACCCTTGAGGAGGTGCTGGAGAACCTTCGTCAGCGTGACTACATAGACATGCACCGTGAGGTAGCTCCCCTGCGCCAAGCTGAGGATGCACGCGTCCTCGACAACTCCCACCTGACCCACGACGAGCAGGATGCCCTCCTGCGCTCCTACTTCGAGGAAGCTCTCGCCAAGGCGTAGTCCAGCCCTCCTCTCCCCCACTCCTTATTCCCACGCATGTATCCCAAGATCGAAATAGACCAACAGTCGGGCTTCTGCTTCGGCGTCATCAATGCTGTCAAGCACGCCGAAGAAGAGCTGAAGAAAGATGACAAAGAGCTCTACTGCCTCGGCGACATCGTACACAACAACCAAGAGGTAGACCGCCTGCAGGCCAAGGGTATGCAGACGATCGACTACGAGGCCTTCAAGAAGCTCGAGGGAAAGCGCGTGCTCTTCCGTGCCCACGGGGAAGCACCCGCTATCTATCAGCTCGCTCGTGAGCGTAATATCGAGCTCGTAGATGCTACTTGCCCCGTCGTGCTCGCCCTGCAGAAGAAGGTCCGTCGTAAGTTCGCCGAGCTGGATCCCGTGGGTGGTCAGATCGTGATCTATGGGAAGAAGGGCCATGCCGAGGTCAATGGTCTCGTCGGTCAGACCGATGGGAAGGCCATCATCGTGCAGAGCCCCGAGGATATCGAGCAGATTGACTTCACCCGCCCCATCGCACTCTTCTCACAGACGACCCAGTCGCTGACGGGCTTCCACGAGCTCATCGATAAGCTCCGTAGCCGTATGATAGGTGATGCTCGCTTCGACTTCCAGGACTCAATCTGCCGCCAGGTGTCCAACCGCATGCCCCACATCCAGGAGTTCTCCTCCCAGCATGAGCTGACGGTCTTCGTCGCAGGGGGCAAGAGCTCCAACGGTAAGGTGCTCTTCAGCTACTGTCAGAAGGGCAACGAGCGAAGTATCTTCGTCTCCTCTCCCGATGAGATCCAGCCCGAGATGCTCCAGCCCCTACCACAGAGCATCGGTATCTGTGGGGCGACCTCCACGCCTATGTGGCAGATGGAGCAAGTCGCCAGCCGTATCCGCGAGATCCTCGGGATGCCTGAGCCAGAAACAGCCGTCAGCGAATGAGCATCGACAGCGAGCGACTCGAGGAGTACATCCTAAGTCATACGACCCCTGAGAGCCCCTACCGCCAGCGACTCTGGAGAGAGGCCCATGTACACCTCCTGCGTGCTCGTATGCTCTCTGGGCACCTGCAGGGCAACCTCCTTCAGATGCTCTGCCGTATCTCTGGAGCCCAAAAAGTCCTTGAGCTTGGCACCTTCACAGGCTATGCTGCGCACTGCTTGGCCGAAGCTCTCGGAGAAGGCGGTGAGGTCCATACCATCGAGTCGGATGATGAGATGGAAGACTTCATCCACGAGTTCCTTGACGGCACGCCCTACGCCCACCGCGTCCACCTCTACCTCGGAGATGCGCTCACGATCCTCCCCGAGCTCTTAGAGAAGCACAGCTTCGACCTCGTGTATATCGACGCCAATAAGCGCGAGTACATTGATTACTACGAGCTCATCCTCCCCCACCTTCCCTCGGGCGCCCTCATCTTAGCGGACAATACCCTCTGGGACGGTAAGGTCATCGAGGAGCCGACTCCCACCGACCAGCAGACGCAGACGATCCTCGCTTTCAATGACCACGTACAGCGTGATCCCCGGGTCGAGAACCTCATCCTCCCCCTACGTGACGGGCTAAGCCTCATCCGCAAGCTATAAACCCTCCCCCCCGAGCATATACAGCAGCGCCCCATGATGCAGATGGCATTATGGGGCGCTGCTGTAAGGTATAGGGAGGCGTGAGCTACAAAGCCCCGACCATACGTAGGATACGTGTAAACTGTACCGCCATCATCAGCGTGACGGGGATAGAGACCCAGAGCGCACAGACCAGCGCAAGCATCCCCTCGTAATAGATCTCCTGTGGGGCACGGTAGCCCGTGGCGAGGACTCGTCCTCGGATGTAGAGGTACAGACGGTAGACACCATAACCCACGGCAAGGCCTACAAGGATACCCACAAGGCAGTCAGAGAGGAAGTGCGCTCCGATATACATACGGCTGTAGACAACCCAGGCGACCAAGAGCGAGAGTACCGCCGTGAAGCGACGATCTCTAAAGGCCAAGCAGAGGAAGGTAGCCACTGCGGTATAGTTCGCCGAGTGCCCAGAGAAGAAGCCATAGAGCTTCCCGTGGTAGCCATAGACATAGTGCAGGCTCTCCTGCAGCCAAGGCGTATGCGTGGGACGTAGACGCTCAAAGAAGGGCTTCGCCAGCGTCGAGCTTAGGACATCTCCCACCGCCACACACAGCCCCACCATCAGCAGGAGGAGGATAGCCTCACTCTTCGGACGGCGATAGAAGAGGAAGATCAGGAGGGCTATCGCAGGGAAGGTCCACGCCCCGACGTTGGAGATGAGGAACATCGCTGCATCCCAAAAGGGCGAATGCGCTCCATTGATAGCGCGCAGTAGGGCGACCTCGCCCGGCAGGAAGGGAGGCGTCATAGGAGTATTTACTTGGGAGCTACAATAGGCTCAATAGCACTCGAGGCGATCCAGCCCTCTGTACCATCGCCCAGTGAGAACTGCTGGTATTCGCCTACGGACTTGCCTACAAGGCGAAGGCGCGTACCCTCATGCAGCTGAGTCTTGACCGTCCCCTTCCCGCTGGGAGAGGAATAAACATTCACCTCGGGCTGCGTAATGACAGCCTTCTCTCGAGCCGAGCGCTCGGCATACACCCAGTGCAGGATCAGCGCCCCGACAAAGGCTGTCAGGACGAAGCTCCCCAGCGCCGTATAGAAGGCGATACGCTTACCACGGCGTGTGCGCCCCAGAGCAAAGGCTACGCAAGAGCCGATAGCCAGAGCAAAGAGCACAAGAGCAAGCGGGAGGAGTACGGTGAGTGGCAGGGCATAGGCGACCTTAGCCCCCGTAAGTGTGAACCAGCTCTCCGCATCGGGGAGCTTATCTATGGTCTTCTTGATGAGGACAGCACGCGCCTCGGCAATCGCCTTATCACGGGGATCCAAGAGCGTAGCACGCTCATAGCTCAGCACCGCATGCCCGAGGTCACCCAGCAGATAGTAGCAGTTACCGAGGTTGGCATAGCGCGTGGAGCTCTCGCCTGAGGTCTTGATCTCCTCCTCAAGAGCGGCAGCAGCCTCACGGTAGCGCCCCGCAGCGAAGAGACTATCGACAGAGATCTCCGCCTTCTCGGTAGCCCCGAGGTGGAGTGTCGAGATCAAGCAAAGTAGGGAAAGAAATATCGTACGCATAGTAAAGGGGCTAAAGCTTGTGACTATCGATAGCGCCGATGACCTCAGCAGCTGTATCATACAGCACCTGCATATCCCCCTCCTTAGCGGGAGCATAGCGGGCGAACTCAACCTCATCGATGACCTGAGTGAGGCGCGTGATCGTCTCCTCATCCAGCCCACGAGTGCGCAGGATCTCAGAGACCGAGCTACGACTCAGCTCAGAGACAGGCAGACGGAGCTTATCTCCGAGATAGCCCCAGAGTGCACGTAGCGCCTCTTCGTAGAAGGCATCACGCTTACCCGCCTTGAGGAGCTTATGAGCCGTGCGCAGGCGCTTAGTAGCCACCGAGCTGGCACGCGAGGCCTTGTAGCCCAAGCTGTCAGCACGCAGAGCACGCTGGCGAGCGATGACGAGATAGGCGATGAGGCCGAGAAGTGCGATAAGGGGGAAGAGCAGAAGATAGCTCCAGCTCGTCGCCCAGCGAAGACCCTTAGGAGCGGAGACCCCTTCGGTGTCATGGAGCTGACGCAGGAGCTGCTCCTGCTGGCGGAGGCTACCGCGATCATCCGACGCAGTCTCAGGCCCTTGAGCCACATTCAGCGAGAAGGTCTGCGAGCGGAGCGTCTCATAGCGTCCCAGCTTCGGGTCGAAGTATGAGAAGGTCAGTGCAGGGATCGTCACCGAGCCCGTACGACGAGGGATAGCGAAGTATTCGATGATCTTCTTGCCATAGACCTCGGTAGCGGAGACCTTCTCCTCATACGTCTCCTTCGGATCATAGACCTCGAAGTCCTGAGGGAAGGCTATCGCAGGGCTGATGACCTGCTTTAGGTTGCCCGTACCCTCGAGTGTCAGGCGAATCGTCACCGACTCATTCGTCTTAGGGCTCTTCGTGAGGAGCTCGGCACGCATACGGAAGGAGCCGACGGCACCAGAGAAGTCCTTGGGCTGCCCCTCCGAGGGGAGGGGGCGCACCTGGATGATCACTGGAGCTGACTCCACCGTGCGGTCAGCAAGTACCGCCGAGCCAAAGAAGGGATCGTCACTGGCCTGAGGCACGGGGACACGGATGCCGATCTTAGATGAGGGGATGGTGAGCGTACCACTTCGCTGAGGGAAGAGTACCTCACTGAGGATATCTACCGTACGGTAGTTGCGCCCCTGATAGGTCTCGAGCTGGAGCTGACGACGACCATCATCGGTCTGCTTCTCGGAGAGGAAGCCATCATATTGGGGGGCTTCGAAGGAGTTGATATCAAACTCCGTCGTCGCATAGAGCTTGTAGCGTATGGGGAAGGCCTGCTTCTCATAGACAACGGTAGCCCCAGGGAGAGCACGGAAGAAGTAGCTACCCGTAGTAGTAGCCCCACCAGACTGAGAGCGACCTGCTGGAGCATTCTTATCGGGAGGGAGGACGCGCACCGTGGCACCATGGACATTGACACGCTTACCACCGATAGTAGCCGTAGCCGCTGGGATCGTGATGCTCCCCGTACGCTCTGCCATGAGGGTGTAGGTGAGGCTCACCGAGGAGGTCGAGCTATTGCGTCCATTGACACTCTGGAAGCTACTCATCTGCTGGCGAGCGGGTCCATAGAGGACCTGCAGGCCTGCGACCTTAGGCTCCGTGACTCGCTCGAAGTCCTCACTACCTGAATAAGTATAGCTGAGCTGAAACGATGCTCCCTGGACTACAGTCTGCGGAACCTCGACACGTACCACCTGAGCCCTAAGACCAAGCGGCAAAAGGAGGAGGCAGAGGAATAGGGCAAGGCTGCGCCCTACGAAGGCTACTGACTTCATCGAGATTACCATCTCTTCTTATTCTTATTACTACTATTCTGCTGCTGACGCTGCTCCTGCTCTACACGACGACGCGTCTTATCGTCATCGGTGCGGAAGGAGCGGAGGATCTGCTCAGCCTGCTCCTTCGAGAGCTCGCCGGAGCGCTGCTCATTGGGCTGGCCCTGCTTATCCTTCCCCTGCTGAGGCTTCTGGTCAGGCTTATTCTGATCCTTCTGCTGGTCCTGCTTGGGGTCTTGCTTCTGCTTATCCTTGTCCTTATCCTTATTCTGATCTTGGCCCTGCTGGCTCTGCGACTTATTATTCTTGTTCTGCTGCTGCAGGAGCTTCTGCGCCAGGGCAAGGTTGTAGCGCGTATTGTCGTCCTCGGGATTGCGGATCAGGGCTTCCTCATAGGACTGGACGGCACTCTGATAGTCCTTCTTCTGCATCGCCACATTACCGAGGTTGTGCAGGACACCAGCCTGCTGACGTGGCGTGAGACGCGGATCTTGGGCAGCACGCTCCAGATAGTCCTTAGCTTCGTCATAGCGTCCCTGCCCGTAGGCAGCTGCTGATATACCGAAGTTTGCCTTACCCGAGAGGCTGTCACGGAGCAAGGCACGACGGTACTCCTGCGTAGCTCCCGCATAGTCCTTAGCTTGATAGAGCTTATTGGCGCGGCGTATATAGGACTTGAGTCCCTGAGCATAGAGCGAAGAGCCGCCCAGCACAAGGAGAACAAGATAGAGGATGGCAATCTTACTTCTCATGACCGAAGATATTATGACGGATGAGGAACTTATTCTTGCGTCCCATGATGAAGAACTCGACGACGAGCAGTACCAGCGCTGCCCAGAGCCAAGGCTCGAAGGCCTCTGCGGCACCATTGCCCGACCGTGAGGAGATCGAAGCGCGTGGGAGCTCCTCCAGCTGCTTCTCTACCTCCTTGACGACGGTAGACTGTGAGGTCGAGGAGACGAAGACACCCGCACCAGCATCAGCGATCTGCTGACACATCTCGGGATTGAAGCGGGTGACGACCATATTCCCCGAGTCATCGGTGAGGTTACCCTCTGATGTAGGGATAGGGCCGCCCTTGTCGGTCCCAATACCTACGACATTGATATGGATACCAGCCTTCGCTGCATCCTTCGCAGCCTCGGTGGCATTGTCCTCAAAGTCCTCACCATCCGTCAGGACGATGATCGCTTTCCCCAGATCCTTGCGGTCGGAGAAGGACTGACGAGCAAGCATGATAGCTTGACCAATAGCCGTCCCTTGGTCCGAGAGCATATCGGGCGAAATATCAGAGAGAAAGTCCTGAGCCGTAGCGATGTCCGTAGTGATCGGGAGCTGAACAAAGGCGCTTCCCGCAAAGACGATCAGCCCCACACGGTCCGAGCGCATATTCTCCAAAAGGCGGGAGATAGAGCGCTTAGCAAAGTCCAGGCGGCTGGGAGCTACGTCCTGACAAAGCATGGAGTTCGAGATATCGAGGCAGATCATCGCTTCGATACCCTTATCATCTGTCCCCTGGTCACTACTACCCGCCAGCTGTGGGCGAGCCAAGACAACGATCATGAGTGCCCCCGCTATGAGGAGCAAGAGGTCACGTAATACGTACTTCTTCCCCGAAGCCAGAGGTGCAAGGGCTTGCCCCAGCTCCTTGTCGGCAAAGCGCTTGAGCATCTGACGACGTCGCCAATAGGCGAAGAGCGATAGAGCCAAGAGCGGCAGGAGCGCAAAGAGCAAGTAGAGGTACTCGGGTGAATGGAAATGGATATTCATCGTCTTACGGATTGGTGCGTAGGATCGTCGAGCGCAGGAGATACTCTAAGAGAAGGAGGAAGGCTGCAGCGAGGACGAAGATGAAGAACTCCTCGTAGGTCGTATGATAGTTCCGCGTCGAGAGCTTAGTCTTCTCCAGCTGATCGATCTTCTTGTAGATCGCAGCGAGCGACTCATTGTCCGTGGCACGGAAGTAAGCCCCGCCAGAGACGTCAGCTATCTGCTGCATCGTGGGCTCATCGAGGTCGACAGGCATATTGCGCACGACCGTACCAAGCGGGGTCTGTATGGGATAGGGTGCCTCACCAGCTCCCGAGCCTACGCCGATCGTATAGATCGATATGCCAAAGGTCTTCGCCAGATCAGCAGCCATCTTCGGAGAGATATTCCCCGTATTGTTGGCACCATCCGTCAGCAGGATGATGACCTTACTCTTGGTCTTGCTGTCCTTGAGGCGGCTGATAGCCGTGGCAAGCCCCGAGCCGATAGCCGTCTGGTCAGCGATGATACCCGTCGTCATCTCCCGAAGGCGGTTGATGAGGGTCGCATGGTCTTGTGTCAGCGGACAAGCCGTGAAGCTCTCACCAGCGAAGACGACGAGGCCGATATTGTCATTCGGGCGATTGGCGATGAAGCGCATAGCGACCTCCTTAGCAGCCTCGACACGGTTGGGCTGGAAGTCCATCGCGAGCATACTCGTCGAGATATCCATGGTGAGCATGATGTCGATCCCCTCGACACGATCCTCGCTCCATGATGAGGAGCTCTGAGGGCGAGCCAAGGCCACGATGATCAAGCCCAAGGCGAGGAGACGCAGGGCGAAGAGCACGTGACGCAGGTAGACACGAGGGCCGCCACGTACGCCACTGATGAAGAGAAGCGAAGGTACACGGAGCGAGGCCTGCTGACGCCGACGCCATACGATATAGATGATGAGGAGCGCTGGGAGCAGAAGCAAGAGCCACAGCAGCTGAGGATGAAGGAAGGTCATTCGGCCACCTCCTTTCTCTCGGCTTCCTGCTTAGCTTGCTCTTCGAGCCATGCTAAGTGGAAGGCCTTTGTCTGCTCCTGAATGGAGCGAGTCACCTGCTCAGCCTCACTACGCTGTGGGAGGCTCTTAGCGAACTTCACAAAGTCTGCCTCTCTGAAGAGGCTCTCGATCGTGCGACGGTAGTCGCTACTCAAGGGATAGGCCTGTAGCTCGTCAAGCAACTCGCTGGAGGTCTTCTCCAGCGCATCAAAGTGCAGGATGTCTCCGAGGTAAGAGCGCAGTGCCCCCGTAAGCTCGGAGTAGTAGATCTTGAAGTCTTGCTGATCCTCGAGACGCAGACCCTTGAGGGCACCCACTCGGCGCAGGAAGATCTCGAAGGCAGTCGTCGGAGGCTGGTAGACAGGCTCGGGCTCCTTCATATACTCCGCTCTACGCTTGTACTCATAGATGAAGAGGAGTACGAGGGCAATGAAGATCGCCACGTAGGTGATCCAGCTCGTCCAGATGATCACGAGGATATCCCACAGCGTGTAGGGCTCGTCCCACGGATCTTGGATAGGCTTGAAGCGATCGGGATGCTCGAGGTCAACCTCGGGTGAGATGACGTTGAGGGCAAGGGGCTTGGAGACGGCACTCCCCGAAGGCGTCTCAACTACGATCGGAGGGATCGTGATGAGCGTCGAATCAAAAGAAGTGATGATCATTCGCGCCTTGATCTCCTGGATCGTCCCACCGACATTGATCGTATCGAGTGCGCCGAACTCCAGGATGCGGAAGCGCTCCGTCCCCGTCGAGTCCTCGACGAGGTGGAAGCGTGTGGCAGCGAGGTTATCCGTGCGGATGGTCATCTCGATGGCCGCACGCTCCCCGATACGGATCTCGGAGCGGTCGAGGTGGGTCTGGATCGACACACGCTGTGCCGCTGCCTGACCACCGAGCCCGAGGAGAGCCAGTACAAGGATATATAGATACCGTAGTCTCTGCATGGTTGGATTAGGATCTACGTCCAAATAGTTTGATCAGCTCAGGCACATAGTCCCCGTCAGTAGCGACCTCGATGTGGTCGACTCCCGATCGAAGGCAATGGCTGCGGAAAGTCTCTTCCTGCTCTCGCACACGCTCGGCATAGATACGAGCCACTCGACGCGAAGAGGTATCGACCCAGCGCTCCTGCCCCGTCTCCGCATCGTAGAGGCGAAGGAGCCCCATACGTGGGAGCTCCAGAGCCCCTTCGTCGTAGGTACGGATAGCCACGAGGTCGTGACGGCGAGCCGTGAGAGAGAGCGTCTGACGGTAATCCTCGCCCCAGTGGTAGAAGTCGGAGATGAGGAAGGCCGTACAGCGGCGCTTGATGAGCTGATTGAGATACTTCAGAGGCACATTGAGGTCCGTAGCACGGCGCTGCGGCTCGAAGCTCAAGAGCTCACGTATCAGATAGAGGATGTGCTTGCGCCCACTTCTCGCAGGGATGAAGAGTTCGACTTGGTCGGTGAAGAAGATCGCACCGACCTTGTCATTATTCTGTATCGCGGAGAAGGCCAGGGTCGCTGCGATCTCGGCATTGAGCTCACGCTTGGTCTCGACGCGGGTACCAAAGTCCGTACTCCCCGTCATATCGACCAGGAGCATCACGGTCAGCTCACGCTCCTCCTCAAAGACCTTGACGAAGGGGTGGGCATAGCGTGCCGTGACATTCCAGTCCAGGTCACGCACGTCATCGCCTATCTGATAACCACGTACCTCGCTAAAGGCCATACCTCGTCCACGGAAGGCGGACTGGTACTGCCCCGCAAAGACCTGCTCCGAGAGGCCACGGGCCTTGATCTCGATGCGGCGCACCTTGCGTAGGAGGTCGGAGGGCTGAAGTTTGGATTTCATCATGCTACTTATCGTGCTAAGTTCGTCACTCCCCTATACCACCTATATATAGGTATAGGGGCACATCGGCTACGGAGCTTCATCAAAGAGGGGAAGCCCCGCTCACTGCCGACTAAGGTACCTCGACACGATTCAGGATCTCCTTGATGAGCTCATCAGAGGTGAGATCCTGAGCTTCGGCCTCATAGGAGAGGCCGATACGGTGACGCAGCACATCATAGCATACCGCACGTACATCCTCGGGGATGACATAGCCACGGCCCTTCATGAGGGCATAGGAGCGGGCAGCCAGTGCTAGATTGATCGAAGCACGGGGTGAAGCACCGAAGGAGATGAATGACTTGAAGTTCTCCAGCCCATAGTCAGCGGGCTGACGGGTAGCAAAGACGATATCCACGATGTAGCGCTCGATCTTCTCGTCGATATAGACCTCAGCAGCCAGACGACGCAGCTCCAGGATGTCGGCGATGCTGACGACGGGGCGGATCTGCTGGCTCTCGGGGCGAATCTGCTGGCGAATGATCTGAGCCTCTTCCTCCTTCTTGGGGTAAGAGATCAGGACCTTGAGCATGAAGCGGTCTACCTGAGCTTCAGGGAGGGGGTACGTACCTTCCTGCTCGATGGGGTTCTGCGTCGCCATGACGAGGAAGGGGTTGGGGAGCTTGAAGGTCTCATCACCGATGGTCACCTGATGCTCCTGCATGGCCTCTAGCAGGGCGCTCTGCACCTTAGCTGGGGCACGGTTGATTTCGTCCGCGAGGATGAAGTTAGAGAAGATAGGTCCCTTCTTCACGGAGAAGTCCTCTTGCTTCTGGCTGTACATCAGGGTACCCACGACGTCAGCAGGCAGGAGGTCTGGAGTGAACTGGATACGCTTGTAGTCAGCGCTGATGAGCTGTGAGAGCGTCTTGATCGCCAAGGTCTTGGCCAGCCCAGGGAGCCCTTCGAGGAGGATATGCCCTCCAGAGAGGAGGCCGATGAGTAGCGAGTCGATCAGGTGGCTCTGCCCCACAATCGCCTGATGCATACCTGTACGCAGGGATTCAATAAGGTGGCTACGGCGCTCAATCTCGGCGGTGAGTGCGCGGATGTCTACGGATTCCATATGGTTCTATTACGTTTATCTGTCTATCTAAAATATGCTATGCGATACGCCTCATCTACCGATGTAAAGAGCGCTGTAGTACCAACGCCCGGTTGATTGAATTCGTATCGCCTGCATTTATCTGATACTTAGAGGCTGCGGGCAGCGTTATGACCGCTCCTACAGGGATATTATCGGGGTCCTTGAGCTGGGCTCTATTCTCCTCGTAGATGTAGACCCAGAAGGCCTTATTCCCATACTTTTTCAGAGCCAAGCGTGAGAGGCGATCCCCTGGACGGAGGCGCACGCGCTCAATGCTCTCTGCGAGCGAAGAGGCTGTAGAAGCAACGACTTCAGAAGGTGCTACAGATGAGGTAGCCTCCTCTTGAGTCGCGATAGAAGTCGTCTGTAGGGTGTCAGTCTCGTCTATGGTCTGTGCTGCGGGTACAGCTGGCACGGCTGGAGCTGGACTAGGCTGTACAGCCTCCACCACAGCGGAAGCCTTATCCTTCATCTCCAGCTCGGGCTGTATGGAGAGGAGATAGATGAAGAGACAGAAAGCCATCGCTATACCCAGCGCTACGAATACCCATACCAGCATACGGGGATGAGCCTCTTGATCAACGAAGGGATCTTCCTCTATGGGCGCCGTCACTGCGACAGAGGGAGCGGCCTGAGGAGCTTCGATAGGAGCTTCATCTGCGGGAGCTGGGAGGATTTCTTCCTCGACGATAACTGCTGGAGACTCGGGCTGCAGAGGCTCGTCTGTCACCACAGGCTCTACCACCTCCTCGACTACGGACGGTGTAACTGCCTCCTCCTGAATAGGCTCGCGAGGAGCAAAGAGCACCTCAATAGGCTCGACCTTCGTCAGCTGATCCAGCTGGCCAATCTCACGAAGCTCCAGATCGGGGCTCGAAGAAGACGGGGCGACCTCTACGGGCGCAAACATACTGAAGGGCTTATTCAGCGCCGCACAGAGCGCCTCGGATGGGAGGAAGCGATAGCCACTCCGCTCGCCCGACTCCGCCGTGATCGGCGTAAAGCTCCCGAGGCCCGCCCAGACAATCTGAATGCCCTCATCATAGAGCGCTCGCCAGAGCGTGGGGATAGCACGGAGCCATGTAGCGACCTGCTCAGCCGAGACGTGGGTAGCCTCTGAGAGTGCATCACGTAGGAGGTCGATGGAGAGGCTGGTCACGCCACGATCTTCTACGGGACGTAGCCCGAGCGTCAAGCGTGGCGGGATGAGCCACTGCTTGCCGTCAGCTGTACGGGCGACATACTCTCTATGCTCCTCGAGCTTCCACTCCCCGATCTCGGGGAAGGTCAGCGACAGCCCCGACAAGAGGCGCTGCTCTACCTGCTGGCAGAGGGCGCGCCAGAGCTGCTGCGAAGTCTCCAGCTGCACAGCGGAGAGCTCCGCGAGGCGTACGTACCAAAGTTCCTCCTGTAGCATCTCTTACTGGGCCAGCTGGCCGTATAGGTCAAAGGTATCTGCCGAGGTAATCTCCACAGGGTAGAAGTTCCCCACCTGAAGGTTGGGAGCATCCTGCTTCGAGATCAGGACTTCTTGATCTACCTCGGGTGAGTCATATTCGGTACGACCGACGAAGTACTCCTCTTCATTGCGGTCGATAAGCGTCTTGAAGGTGCGACCGATCTTCGCCACATTCAGCTCTGCTGCGATCTCTTCCTGAGTCGACATCAAGCGGTCCATACGCTCCTGCTTCACCTCAAGGGGAATATCATCAGCGTAGGTCTCATGGGCATAGGTCCCCGTCTCATGCGAGTAGACGAAGGCACCCATACGATCGAAGCGGATATCACGGACGAACTGCAGGAGCTCCTCGAAGTCCTGCTCAGTCTCCCCTGGATGCCCCGTCATGAGGGTCGTACGCAGGTGGATCCCTGGCACTTCCTCACGCATATAGCGCAGGAGGTCATAGGTCTCGGCCTTCGTCACACGGCGACGCATAGCACGGAGCATCGGGTCGCTGATATGCTGGAGGGCGATATCGAGGTAGTTGCAGATATTCTCGCGCTCACGCATCACGGTGAGGATCTCACGGGGGAAGTCTGCGGGATAGGCATAGTGCAGGCGAAGCCACTCCAGTCCCTCGACGTCGGAGAGACGCTGTAGGAGCTCGGCCAAGCTATTCTTCTTATAGATATCGAGCCCGTAGAAGGTCAGATCCTGGGCGATGAGCTGGATCTCCTTGACACCCGAAGCCACGAGCGACTGGGCCTCTGTGACGAGGTCCTCCATCGGACGGGACTTGTGCTTCCCCGTGATGATGGGGATGGCGCAGTACGAGCAGCTGCGATTGCAGCCCTCGGAGATCTTCATATAAGCGTAGTGCGCGGGCGTCGTGATACTACGATTGCCCCCAAGCGGATCATTGTGGTAAGCCTTACCTAAGTCCGTCAGGAGGTTCTTCCAGTTGAACTTCCCATAGTAGCCGTCCACCTCGGGGATCTCGGCCTTGAGCTCATCCATGAAGCGCTCCGTCAGACAGCCCATGACATAGACCTGCCCGATACGGCCCGTCTTCTTGGCCTCGACCATCTTCAAGATCATATTGATAGACTCCTCCTGCGCATCACCGATGAAGCCACAGGTGTTGAGTACGACGATCTCGCCATTGACGGCACCGGAGTTGTGGTGCACGACATAGCCGTTTGCCAGGAACTGGCGGATGAGCTGCTCAGAGTCGACGAGATTCTTGGAGCACCCCAGGGTAATTACATCTACTTGGTTCTTTCTCATTCTCCGAATAGGGAGTCAACAAATTCTTTCTTTCTGAAGAGCTGGAGGTCTTCTATACCTTCCCCCAGCCCGATATACTTCACGGGGATCTTAAACTGGTCAGAGATACCGATGACCACACCGCCCTTGGCTGTGCCGTCGAGCTTGGTGATCGCGAGCGCATTGACCTCGGTAGCAGCGGTGAACTGCTTGGCCTGCTCGAAGGCGTTCTGCCCCGTCGAGCCGTCGAGTACGAGGAGTACTTCATCAGGAGCATCAGGTACGACCTTCTGCATCACACGGCGGATCTTCGTCAGCTCGTTCATCAGCCCGACCTTGTTGTGCAGGCGGCCTGCGGTGTCGATGATCACGACATCTGTACCGGCCTTCACTGCAGCACTCAGCGTATCGAAGGCGACCGAAGCAGGGTCGGCCGACATGTGCTGACGGATGATGGGCACATCGACGCGCTTAGCCCAGATATCGAGCTGCTCGATAGCGGCTGCGCGGAAGGTATCCCCTGCGCCGAGCATCACCGAGTAGCCCTGTTGCTTGAACTGATAGGCGAGCTTACCGATGGTCGTGGTCTTCCCCACGCCATTGACCCCGACGACCATGATGACATAGGGCTTCTTACCTGCGGGCAGGGCGAAGCTCTCGCCGTCGGTAGAGCCATTCTCCGTGAGTAGCGAAGCGATCTCGCTACGCAGGATACCCGTAAGCTCCGAGGTGGAGACATACTTGTCACGTGCTACACGCTCCTCGATACGGCGGATGATCTTCAGGGTCGTCTCTACGCCGACGTCGCTGGTCACCAGGACGTCCTCCAGCTCATCGAGCACGGAGTCATCGACGGTGCTACGCCCAGCGACAGCACGCGCGAGCTTGGAGAAGACATTCTCCTTAGTCTTAGAGAGCCCTTCGTCAAGCGTCTCTTTTTTCTTCTTAGAGAAGAGTCCAAATAGTCCCATGATTCTCTATGTAGTTTCCTTAGTACCGCACACGGACTTAGTCCATGCGGCTCTTATAGTCTTGATACGTGTACTCACGCAGCATCTCGATCGTGCCGTCACAGCGACGCAGGGCGATGCTGGGATGGGAGATGCCGTTGAACATCGTCGTCTTCACCGTCGTGTAGTGAAGCATATCCTCAAAGATCACTTCATCACCGACCTCAAGGGGCTTGTCGAACTCCCAGTAGCCGATGAAGTCGCCACTCAGGCAGCTATTCCCACCGATACGATAGCTGTGCGCCTCGGGGCGATATTCGTCCATCGTACGAGCGCCACGGATAGCGGGCTTGTAGGGCATCTCAAGGCAGTCAGGCATGTGGCAGGTGAAGGATACATCGACGATGGCCGTGCGGATCCCGTGGTGCTCCACAACATCCACCACCGAGGAGGTGAGGTAACCCGTCTGCCAGCCAAAGGCACTCCCTGGCTCGAGGATGAGGTGCAGGTGAGGATGGCGCTCACCGAGGGCACGCAGTACGCTGACCAGATGCTCGACATCGTAGTCACGACGGGTCATCAGGTGCCCACCGCCCATATTGAGCCACTTGAGACGAGGGAGGAAGTGCCCGAAGTTCTTCTCGATGATCTGTAGCGTCTTCTCCAGATCCTCCGACGTCCCCTCGCAGAGCGAGTGGAAGTGGAAGCCCTCGATACCCTCGGGGAGCTCGTTCAGCTCCGCAGCAGGCACCCCGAAGCGAGAGCCTGGAGCACAGGGGTTATACAGGTCGGTCTCCACCGCCGAGTACTCGGGGTTGACACGCAGCCCGAAAGACACGCTCCCATCGGTCGGCATCAGAGGGCGCATCTGCTCGATCTGACTCAGCGAATTGAAGGTCACGTGCGAGCTGTAGCGAAGGATGGTGGGGAACTCCTCACGAGTGTAGGCTGGGCTGAAGGTATGTGCCTTAGCGCCCATCTCCTCATAGGCCAGCTGCGCCTCGTAGATAGAGCTTGCCGTGCTATGAGGGACGTACTCGCGGATAATCGGGAAGGTCTTCCAGAGCGCATAGGCCTTGAAAGCCAAGATGATCTCCACGCCCGCCCGCTGAGCTACGTCGCGGATGAGGGTAAGGTTCCGCCGAAGCAGGTCTTCCTCGAGAATGTAGCAGGGGGAAGGGAGGGAGGTCTTATTCATCGTTGTCAATACTTTGCTATGTATATAATATCTGTAAGGTGCAAAGATAGTGAATATCGCCGTTTACGCCCGCCGCGATACCGCTCATAGCTTACAAGGCCTACGTGCTGAGAGGAGTAGAGAAATACCCAGCAAACCCGCACAGCACTTCCTCCATCCGTGCGAGCAATTCTGTGCGAAGCACTATGGTGATACCTTCGTCTACGTACGTGGATTTAAAATCTATGCACGTAGATCCTATAGACTACGTACGTAGATCTATGAACTATGCACGAGGATAAAGGACTTCCACTACGGCTTCATAGCTTTTACTCTGGGAGAAGGCAAGTTTATCTCACCTCGGACACAGCTTTTCCTCCGCAAGGCAAAGCCTTATGCTGAGAATATCTATCTTTGTATGCAAATTGTTCGTGGTGTGTCCATACGTAAAGGGTGCACCCGGCAGCTCATCGATAGAGAATACATACCTATAATATATATGGGCGCGCCCAAAGCTAAACAGTCCTCGACCCTGCGCTATGCACGGCTCCTCAGCTTCCTAAGCATCACCTTCACCCTCTTTATGCTCGGGGCTCTCGGCCTCGTCTATGTCCTGGAGCAGGGACTGAGCAAGGAGGTACGCGAACGTATATCCTTCTCCGTAGAGCTATCCGATGAGCCAGGCGCTAACACCGAGGCGACGCTCAGTGAGCTTCGTGCCCTCCCCTACGTCCGCTCCGTCGAGCTCATCACTGCCGACAGCGCAGCCAAGAGCCTCACGGATGTCCTCGGCGAAGACCCCACGAAGATCCTCGGCTACAATCCCCTGCAGCCCATGGCTAAGGTCTATCTCAAGAGCGAGTACACCGAGCCCGATAGCCTCAAGAAGATCATCGCCACTAATCCCGTGCTGAAGAACGCTGAGGGTCTTGAGGAGCAGCAGAGCCAGTGGGCCTCTGCGTCGAACAATCTCCAGACCATCCGCATCGTCCTCTGGATCTTCCTCGGCATCAACCTGCTGGTGAGCTTCCTGCAGATCACGACCGCTACGGGGCTGGTCATCTACTCGCAGCGCATGCGTATCCGCACGCTCTCGCTCATCGGTGCTACGGCGGGCTTCATCGGCCGTCCCTTCATCCGTCGTGCTATCCTCGAGGGCTTCATCGGTGCGCTGCTAGCACTCGCCCTCCTGGGGGGGCTCCTCTATGGTGCTGAGCAGGTCTTCGGCTACCGCCTCCTCAGCCTCTGCCCCAGCGTACCCCTCCTCGGGGTCATCATCGCTATCCCCTTAGTCGGGGTATGCGTCAGCTTCGTCTCCTCGTGGCGTGCGACCCGCCGCTACATCCACATGGAAGAGGGTAAGATCCACTTGATCTAAACCTCCCCGATCCCTATCATCCCGATACGATATAGTATAAAGCATGCTGTACAGCAAGAAGAATTATCTCCTGATGGCGCTCTCTGCGCTCTTCATCCTCGTAGGCTTCATCCTGATGTCTGGCGGGCAGAGCGAAGACCCTACGGCCTTCAGCCCCGAGATCTTCAGTAGCCGCCGCATCGTCGTGGCTCCCATCGTCTGCCTCATCGGCTTCTGCCTCATGGTCTATGCCATCCTGGTGAAGCCCGCCACTCGCCCCATAGAGAAGAAAGCGGAGGAGGAAGACTAATGACCATCTTACAAAGCATCATCCTGGCCCTCGTCGAGGGGCTCACGGAGTTCCTCCCCGTCTCCTCCACAGGGCACATGATCCTCACCGAGGGTATCCTCGGTATGGAGAGCACGGCTTATCTCAAGGCCTTCACGGTGATGATCCAGTTTGGCGCGATCCTCTCGGTCGTCGTCTACTACTTCCGTCGCTTCCTTCCCTTCCCCATCTTTGGGCTGAAGCCCGACCCTACGACGAGCCTCGGTGGCTGGCGTCTCTATGGTCTGATGATCATCGGCTGTATCCCAGCTGCCATCCTCGGTGCCCTCTTCAACGACACCATCGATGACCTCCTCGGCAATACCTGGGTCGTGCTCACGATGCTCTTCCTCGGGGGGATCTTGATGATCTACTTTGACCGCATCTTCACGGGCAAGACCGAGCGCAAGGTGACGGCACAGAATGCCTTCATCATCGGGCTCTTCCAGTGCCTGGCGATGGTACCTGGCGTCTCACGCTCGATGGCTACGATCTTCGGGGGGATGCAGCAGGGCTTGACGCGTCGTCAGGCAGCTGAGTTTTCCTTCTTCCTTGCCGTCCCCACGATGTTTGGCGCCACCCTACTCAAGGGCTACAAGCTGTACAAGGAGCTGGGCATGGGTGTCTTCGAAGAGAACTGGCAGACGCTCCTCATCGGGAATGTCGTAGCCTTCCTTGTGGCACTGCTGGCGATCAAGTTCTTCATCAGCTTCGTCACGAAGTACGGCTTCCGTGCCTTCGGCTACTACCGCATCATCCTATCGGTCGGTATAGCTATCGCACTGCTCCTCGGGGCCAACATCTCCCTCGGATAATAGATGGAGAAGCTGGACCTCATCGCGGGGGCAACGATTGCCCTCGACAAGCCTCTGACATGGAGCTCCTTCAGCCTGGTCAATAAGTTCCGCTGCGAAGCCTGCCGCTATCTCGGCATCAAGAAGCTCAAGGTAGGGCACGCGGGTACACTCGACCCACTCGCCACCGGCGTGATGATCCTCTGTACCGGCAAGCATACCAAGCGTATCGACGAGCTACAGGCTGGGCGCAAGGAGTATATCGCAGACATCCGCCTCGGGCAGACGACTCCGACCTTCGACATGGAGACGGAGCCTGATGCCTTCTTCCCCACAGAGCATATCACCCGCGAGGCCGTCGAAGAGGCCCTCAAGGGCTTCATCGGCACCATCGAGCAGGTGCCTCCCGCCTTCTCAGCTGTCAAGGTCGATGGCCGCCGTGCCTACGACTTAGCCCGCAAGGGACGGGACTTCGAGCTCAAGGCTAAGATCCTCGTCATCGACGAGATCGAGCTGCTCGACTACGCCCTCCCCCAGATCCAGATCCGTGTGGTCTGCAGCAAGGGCACCTACATCCGCGCACTGGCTCGCGACATCGGTACGGCCCTCGGCTCGGGTGGCCACCTCACCGACCTCCGCCGCACCCGTGTCGGAGATTACCGCATCGAGGACTGCTACCGCGTCGAGGATATCCAAGCCTTCCTCCGCGAGTACGTCGCCCTCCCCACAGAAGAAACAGAACCCTCCAACCCATAGCCCCTACGAGATAGACAATGAAGGATACTAAGCTAAGTCACTTCGAGATCGAGATCCCCGAAACTCTCATCGCCAAGAAGCCCGCCACCTTCCGCGACGAGTCGCGCCTGATGGTACTGCACCGCTCCACGGGTGAGATCGAGCACCGCCACTTCAAGGACATCCTGGACTACTTCAGCAAGGATGACGTCTTCGTCTTCAACGATACGAAGGTCTTCCCCGCCCGTATGTATGGCAACAAGGAGAAGACTGGCGCTCAGATCGAGGTCTTCCTCCTGCGCGAACTCAACCCCGCCTTCAAGCTCTGGGACGTCGTCGTCGACCCTGCTCGCAAGATCCGCATCGGCAATAAGCTCTACTTCGGGAAGAACGATGAGCTGGTAGCCGAAGTCATCGACAACACCACCTCACGTGGTCGTACGCTGCGCTTCCTCTTTGACGGCTCACAAGAGGAGTTCCGTGAGCTCCTGCACGCCATGGGTGAGACGCCTCTGCCCAAGTATATGAACCGCAGCCCCAACAGTGAAGATGCCCAGCGCTATCAGTCACTCTTCGCGAAGAACGAAGGCGCTGTCGTAGGGCCTGCTGCCAGCTTCCACTTCAGCCGTGAGCTCCTCCTGCGTATGGAGATCAAGGATATCCGCAAGGCCTTCATCACCGTGCACAACGGGCAGGGCAACTACCGCGAGATCGACGTCGAGGACCTCACCAAGTACAAGATGGAGAGCGAGCAGATGATCATCCCAGAGGAAGCCTGCACCATCGTCAATGCTGCCAGCGCCGCAGGGCAGAACATCTGTGCCGTCGGCACCTCCGTACTCCGCGCTATGGAGACGGCATCGGGTACGCAGCGCCACCTCAAGGCCTTCGACGGCTGGACGAGCAAGTTCATCTTCCCCCCCTACGACTTCAACGTCCCCAATGCTCTGGTAACGAACTTCCACATGTCGAAGTCCATCCTGCTGATGATGACCGCAGCCTTCGGGGGCTACGAAGAGACCATGCGCGCCTACTCCATCGCTATCAAGGAGAAGTACCGCTTCGGTGCCTACGGTGACGCTATGCTCATCATCGACTAATCCGACGGAAGCGCCTCATGCCTCAGCTGTACCTCTCTCTCGGTAGCAACGAGGGTGATCGTGAAGCACTCCTACATCAAGCCATAGATGCCATCGACCGCCTCATCGGGCAGGTCGGTGGCATCGCTACATTCATCGAGACGGAGCCGTGGGGCTTCGAGAGCCCCCACCCCTTCCTCAATACCGCGCTCGTACTCACCACGTCACTCTCCCCACTGGAGGTACTCGACCGCACCCAAGAGATCGAGCGACAGCTCGGTCGTCAGCGCAAGAGCGTGGCAGGGCACTACCACGATCGTCCCATAGATATCGATCTACTCTTCTACGACGATCTTATCCTCGAGAGCAAGCGCTTGACCCTCCCCCATCCGCTCCTTACAGAGCGACTATTCGTGCTGGAGCCCCTTTGTAAGATCGCTCCAGAGTTTATTCATCCCCTCTTAGGCCGCTCCATCGAAGAGCTCTATACCGAGCTTCGCAGTCGCCTAAGCTAACCACTACCCAGCCTAACTTATGATCCTAATCTTCGGAGGTACGACCGAGGGCCGCATCGTCAGCTCCGTCCTCGACGAGTCCGGCAAAGAATACTATTACTCCACCAAGGGTGCCTTCCAAGAGGTAGACCTCGTCCACGGCGAGCGTGTCTCGGGCGCCATGACCCACGAGGTCATGCGTAACTTCATCCGCGAGAAGGATATCCACCTCGTCGTCGACGCCGCCCATCCCTTCGCCGCCGTCCTCCACAAGACCATCGGAGAGGTGACAGCTGAGCTCAGCATCCCCGTCCTCCGCTACGAGCGCAAGTACAGCGAGCGCACGGGGAAGGTCATTGAATGCGAGAGCTATGAGGAGATGATCAAGAAGCTGGAGGCACAGCCCTGCCACAGGCTTCTTGCTCTGACGGGCGTGAATACCATCGCCCCACTCAAGCCCTTCTGGGAGAAGCATGAGAGCTTCTTCCGTATCCTCGATCGAGACGACTCCAGAGAGAAGGCTGAGGCTGCAGGATTCCCCTTCAGCCATATACGCTACTTCCATGAGGGCGAAGATCAAGCGCTCTTCGATGAGATACAGCCCGACGCTGTGATCACGAAGGAGAGTGGCGAGAGTGGCTTCTTCGAGGAGAAGATCGCTCCAGCCCTCGCCGCTGGTGTACCTGTCTACATGATCACCCGCCCTGCACTCCCCGAGCACTACGAGTACGTCTACGGTCCCGTAGGCCTGCGTAAGGCTGTCGAGCGCCTTTGCCCCAACTTCTTTCCGCTGAAGACGGGCTTCACCACAGGAAGCACTGCGACAGCAGCGACAGCAGCCGCCCTGCATGCCCTCCTCCACGAGGGGGAGGTACTGACAGAGGCTGCTATCCTCCTTCCCTCGGGTGAAGAGGTGAAGCTCCCCGTAGAGCGCGTAGAGAAAACCGAGCTGGGCTACAAGGCCATAGCACGCAAGTACTCGGGCGATGATCCCGATGTCACGCACCTCACCGAGATCTGCTCCGAGGTCGTCCTCACCACAGAGCATGAGGGCATCCGCTTCCTCCAGGGCGAGGGCGTCGGCGTCGTCACGCTCCCTGGGCTGGGACTGGAGATCGGAGGCCCTGCGATCAATAAGACACCACGTGCGATGATGGAGACGATCGTCCGTCGTCACTACCCTACTGGAGGCGTCGATATCACCGTCAGCATCCCCGCAGGAAGAGAGCTGGCCCCTAAGACCTTCAACCCCCGTCTCGGTATCAGGGACGGGATCTCCGTCGTCGGCACCTCGGGTGTCGTCAAGCCCTTCTCGTCAGAAGCCTTCGTGGCCTCCATCGTTCGCCAAGCCGATGTCGCCGTAGCGCTCGGAGCAGATACCATCGTCATCAACTCGGGAGCCAAGAGTGAGAAGTACCTCAAGAGTGCCTTCCCCGAGCTACCCTTCCAGTCCTTCGTACAGTACGGCAACTTCATCGGAGAGACCCTCGAGAAGCTCGCCCTCCTCTCCATCCCCAAGATCTACATGGGGATCATGCTCGGCAAGGCAGTCAAGCTCGCCGAGGGCAACCTCGACACGCATAGCCGCAAGGTCGTCATGAACAAGGACTTCATGCACCAGATGGCTAATGATGCTGGCTGTAGCGAAGCCACTCATACCCTCATCAACAGCCTGACGCTGGCTCGTGAGCTGTGGACGGGACTCGCCCCAGACGACCTCGAGCGCTTCATGCTCCGCGTCCTCGACGCCTGCTACGAAGCAGCTGCGAAGCTCGTCCCCAAGAGCGAGCTCTCTCTGCTTCTCATCGATGACGACGGCAATATTCGCTACACCTATCCTCACGACTTCTTAGATAAGAGATAGAGAGACTATCCTATGGAACTACTACTCAAGCGGGCCTATGAACCTGCCGAGGCAACCGACGGCTACCGCGTACTCGTCGATCGTCTCTGGCCTCGTGGCCTCAGTAAAGCGCGAGCGCATCTGGACGAATGGGCAAAGGACTTAGCTCCCTCGACGGAGCTTCGCCAGTGGTTTGGTCACGATCCAGCCCGCTGGGAAGAGTTCGCCCGCGACTATCGTACCGAGCTGGAAGGCTCAACTGCGCCCACAGAATTCCTCGCTCGTCACAAGGATGAGGAGCGCATCACCCTCGTCTATGCAGCGCACGACGAAGCTCACTGCCACCCACTCGTCTTGCGTACCTATCTCGAGGGTCTCCTATCGCATCTGTAATCCATCTCTATGGTCTACCCCATCCTCATCTTCACGCTTCCCCTTCTCCTCGGCTTCCTGATGGATCGGGCACTGGGAGATCCAATGCGCCTTGGCCACCCCATCGTGTTCTTCGGTCGCCTCATTGGCTTCGGAGAAAAGCACCTGAATAATGGGACGTCACGCCGACTCAAGGGCTTCCTCTACAACGGGAGCTTAGTCTGCTTTACCTTCTTCCTCCCGCTCCTCACCTTTGCCTTCCTCTTGATAGGTGCTGCAATCAACTACTATCTGGGAGACCTCTACTTCGGGCACTTCCTCCTCCTAACCATTGCGCTACCCACTACGATCTGCATCTTCTACATGCTCTCGGGTAAGACCCTGGTCACGGAGGTGAAGGGAGTCTTCTCCGCACTCTCCGTCTCGCTGGAAGCTGGGCGTAAGCAAGTCGGGCGCATCGTCGGGAGAGATACAGGCGCGCTATCTGCGCAAGAGATCCGCACAGCAGCCCTCGAGACACTCGCCGAGAACCTCAGCGATGGTGTCGTAGGCCCCATGCTCTCCTGGAGCTTCTTCGGCACACCTGGCATACTCACCTATAAGATGATCAATACACAGGACTCGATGGTCGGCTATCTCAATGAGCGCTATCGTGCCTATGGCTTCTTCTCCGCCAAGCTCGATGATCTGGTGAACCTCATCCCCTCGCGTACAACGGCTATACTGATGCTCATCGCAGCAGGACGACTGGACCTCCTTCGCAAGACCTTCCAGCACGGCAAGCGCCATCTCAGCCCCAACTCAGGTTATCCCGAGGCAGCACTGGCTCTCGTCCTCGGCTGTCGCTTCGGCGGGCCTCACGACTACTTCGGCGAAGTCGTCGACAAGCCCTATATCGGTGAGGTCGGGCGCGAGCTCTGCGACGAAGATCTGCAGCGTGCCGTACAGATCACCCAGCGTACGGAGTGGCTGGCCCTCGGTCTATCCCTTCTCGTGCGCCTCCTCCTTATCTTGCTCATCATCTGGTACCTTTAGTACCTCGCGATCATCTATTAATGAATACGAAGAAACAGCATCCTCTCGCAGCCCACCTCAGCCTCCTCGGAGCTGCCGTGTGCTGGGGGCTCATGGCTCCACTCGGGAAGGATGCTCTCCTACATGGTATAAGCGGCATCACCCTCGTCTCCTGCCGTGTATTAGGCGGAGCTATCCTCTTCTGGATCGCCTCACTCTTCACCCCACGGGAGCACGTAGCGAAGCGAGATAAGCTCCTCTTCGTCGGTGCTGCTGTCTTCGGACTCGTGTGCAATCAGTGCTGCTTCACCATCGGGCTCAGCCTCACCAGCCCAGTGAACGCTGGTATCGTGACTACGACGATGCCGATCTTTGCCCTCATCCTCTCGGCACTGATCCTCAAGGAGCCCATCACCCGCAAGAAGGCACTGGGTGTAGCTCTCGGCTGCTGCGGCGCGCTTCTACTCATCTGGACCAGCATGCAAGCCTCAGGATCCTCGCTCCAGCTGGGTGATATACGCGGTGACCTACTCTGCGTCGCTGGGCAGGTGTCCTACGCGCTCTACCTCACGATCTTCGGGAAGCTTGCGAAGAAGTACTCCGTCTTCACGGTGAATAAGTGGATGTTCCTCTGGGCTACCCTCCTTCTACTCCCCTTCACGGCGAGCGAAGCCCTACAGACAGATGTTGCATCCCTCTCAATGCGCACCCTCCTGGAGGTCGGCTACGTAGTCTTCTTCGGCACCTTCGTCAGCTACCTACTGATGATCAATGGGCAGCGCACACTCCGCCCGACCGTCGTGAGCATGTACAACTATATGCAGCCGCTGGTAGCTGTCGTAGTAAGCGTCACGCTGGGTCTGGCTGTCTTCACGCTCACGCATGCCCTTGCCGTAGCGCTCATCTTCAGCGGGGTGTGGCTGGTCGCCATCTCGCGCTCGAGGCAAAAAGGCTAAGGGTCATCCTGCTATCTCCGAGAGAGGCTCTACAACACAGAGCCCGTAAGCACAAAAAGTTAGCCCCCACATCCTACCGGAGGATGTGGGGGCTAACTTTTATATTCTAAGGAATCCGCGGAGGATTACTTGCGGCGCTTAGCAGGAGCCTTCTTCGTCGTGGTCTTCTGAGCAGGCTGTGCAGCGGGCTCTTCGACTACGGGAGTGGCCTTGTTGACGGTGAGGTCAAGACCCTGAAGGAGATCCGTGATATCGGGCAGCGTAGCACCATCTACGTTGAGCGTGCCAGCTTCGATAGCATCGTGCTTGTCGTTCATCTTGAGCTGGTAGTAGATGCTGCTGAGCATAGCCTTGATGTTGTCAGGGCGCGTCTTGTAAGCGATCTCGAGAGCAGGTACTGCAGCACGGAGGAGGTCATCAGCTGTCTTGGCCATAGCAGCCGTGACATTCGTGTTCTCGTAGATCTTAGCAGCAGCCGTGTAGAGGCCAGCACCGAGGTAAACTACAGCGTTAGCGTTGTTGGCATCAGCCTTAGCAGCCTTGTAGTACCACTGGAGAGCTTCCTTGAGATCCTTTTCTTCTGCGAGCGAACCCTTGACGAGGAGAGCCGTAGCATCGTTAGGATTAGCAGCGATACGATCGTCGAGGACCTTGTTAGCCTCAGCATCCTTACCTGCCTTCTGGTAGGCGGTGACGAGGCTCACGAGGAAGTAAGGCTCTTCAGGAGAAGCCTTGACAGCTTCGATGAGGACAGGGATAGCACCTGCAGAGTCCTGCTTAGCGAAATAAGCAGAGATGACCCACTGATGGATATCCTTGGGGTTGAGAGCGAAGGAGCCGAAGCGGTTGTAGAGGGAGATGACGCGGTCATAGTCCTTCAGCGAGCTGGCAGCACCGATAGCATAGTAAGCTGCGTTCATCGCGTTGGAGTCGATAGCAGCGACATCCTTGTCTTCAGCGAAGAGAGGAGCCTTCTTCACATCGAGGAACTTCTCAAGAGCGTCGACACCCTCAGCATACTTGTTGCTCTGGAGGAACCAAGCGCCCCCGTTGAAGAGCTGGAGGTAGTCGTTGTGCAGGACTTCCTGGAGCTTCTTCGTGTACTTGAGGTTGACCTTACCCTTATCGTTGGGCTGGCTTTCGAGCTCATAGACCTTGAGCCAAGAGGGCACAGAGGCGGTGAGCGCCGTGTACATAGCCGTACGGTCAGCGTTCTGGTCGATAGCAGCCTGCTTGAAGCCTTCGGTGTAGGCCTTATTTTCGATCAGACCAGCTACATACCACGTATAGGGGTCATTCTTCGTCTCATCGTTAGCGAGTGCTTCGGTGATGAGGCGGCGAGCTTCGGCGAGGTCTGGCTTGTCTGAAGAAGCTATCTTCTCAGCAGACTTGACATTAGCAACCTGAGCGAAAGCTCCAGCGGAGGTCAGGAGACCTACGGCGATGGCACAAACTAATTTCTTCATCTTCATTTAGGTGTTAGTGTGTCTTGTTATTGATTGTCTTCGGCGAGGGCTCTGTCGATGAGCTCTTGTGGGAGCTCGCTCTTGGTGCCCTCTTCTTCTCTGATTGGAGTTGCGGATTCGTTTTCGGGGAGAGACTCTGCATCAAAAGCCTCCTCGTCGGAGTCTTCCTCGGAGAGGACCTGGCAGACGGAGGCGATCTCATCACCACGCTTCTTCAGATCAATGATGCGCACGCCCTGCGTAGCACGACCCTGGACGGAGATATCACGAGCATGGACACGGATGGTGATCCCGCTCTTATTGATGATCATCAGATCGTGCTCATCGGTCACGGGACGGATAGCTACGAGTTCGCCCGTCTTGTCCGTGATGTTGAGGGTCTTCACACCCTTCGTGCCACGGTTCGTCTTGCGGTAGTCTTCTACCACGGAGCGCTTACCGTAGCCCTGTTCACTGATGACGAGGATGGTCTCTTCGGTGTCCTGCGCTACGGTGAGCATACCGATGACTTCGTCTCGGCCGTCATCGTCGAGGGTCATACCACGCACCCCAGTAGCATTGCGGCCCATAGCACGGACAGCGGACTCGTGGAAGCGTACTGCACGACCGTTGCGGTTCGCGATGAGGATCTCGCTCTCACCGTCCGTCAGACCGACACCTACGAGCTGGTCGCCCTCAACGAGGTTGATGGCGATGACCCCATTAGCACGGGGACGAGAGTAGGCCTCGAGGAGGGTCTTCTTGATCGTACCGCGCTTGGTGCAGAAGATGAGGTAATGCGAGTTCACGAACTCAGCATCACGCGTCAGGTTCTTCACGCGGATGAAGGCATTGACGCGGTCGCCGGCCTCGATGTTGAGGAGGTTCTGCAGGGCACGGCCCTTAGCGTTCTTAGCGCCCTCGGGGATCTCGTAGACCTTGAGCCAGTAGCAGCGGCCCATCTGGGTGAAGAGCAGCATCGTCTCGTGCATCGAAGCCGAGTAGATGTACTCGATGAAGTCTTCGTCGCGCGTATCACTACCCTTAGCACCGACACCGCCACGAGCCTGTGAGCGGAATTCGGAGAGCGGAGTACGCTTGATATACCCGTGGTGGGAGATCGTGATGACCATATCGTCATCAGCGTAGAAGTCTTCGGGGTTGAATTCCTCAGCCGTGTAGATGATCTCGCTGCGACGCTCGTCACCGTACTTCTCCTTGATCTCCAGGAGCTCTTCGCGGATGAGCTGTGCACGCAGTTCCTTGTCAGCGAGGAGGGCCTTCAAGCGCTCGATCTCCTGCATCAGAGCAGCGTACTCTTCCTTCAGCTTCTCACGCTCCAGACCAGTGAGGGCACGCAGACGCATATCCACGATGGCACGCGCCTGGATAAGCGAAAGGGAGAAGCGCTCCATGAGCTTCTCGATAGCTTCCTGAGGCTCGCTGGCCGCACGGATGATGCGGATGACCTCGTCGATATTGTCGACTGCGATGATCAAGCCCTCGAGGATGTGGACACGCTCCTCAGCCTTGCGCAGCTCAAACTGTGTACGGCGGTAGACGACATCGTGACGGTGCTCGATGAAGAGCTCGATGAGATCACGAAGGTTCAGCAGCTGAGGGCGTCCCTTCACGAGCGCAATATTATTGATGCTGAAGGAGCTCTGCAGCGCACTCATCTTGTAGAGCTTATTCAGCACTACGCCTGAGTTCGCATCACGCTTGATGTCGATGACGATACGGATACCCTTACGGTTCGATTCGTCAGCGATACCAGAGATCCCGTCGATCTTCTTGTCGTTGATCAGATCAGCGATCGCCTTGACCAGCTCACTCTTATTGACCTGATAGGGGATCTCGGTGACGATGATACGCTCGTGGTTGTTGTGCTCCTCGATCTCGCAGCGGCTGCGGATGACGACACGGCCACGACCGGTCTCAAAGGCTTCACGCACCCCGGCATAGCCGTAGATGATCCCGCCCGTGGGGAAGTCAGGAGCCTTGATATAGTTGATCAGCCCAGCGGCATCGATATCCCCCTTGTGGTCGATGTATGCCACGCAGGCATCGATGGACTCGGAGAGGTTGTGCGGTGCCATATTCGTAGCCATCCCGACGGCGATACCAGCTGACCCATTGACCAGAAGGTTAGGGAAGCGAGCGGGGAGGACGGTGGGCTCGACTGTAGAGTCGTCGAAGTTATTCTGGAAGTCTACCGTATCCTTGTCGATATCTCGGATCATCTCGCTGGCCAGGCGGTTCAGGCGCGACTCGGTGTAACGCATCGCAGCGGGAGAGTCCCCGTCGATCGACCCGAAGTTCCCCTGCCCCTGGACGAGAGGATAGCGGAGGTTCCAAGGCTGGGCAAGACGTACAAGCGTCCCATAGATAGAGGAGTCCCCGTGTGGGTGGTAGTACTTCATGACCTGCCCGACAGCGCTGGCGCACTTACGGGTGGGCTTATCATAGGTATTCCCATCCTCGTTCATCGCATAGAGTACGCGACGGTGGACGGGCTTGAAGCCATCACGCACATCGGGTAGAGCACGTGAGACGATGACCGACATAGAGTAGTCTATGTAGGCAGTCTTCATCTCATCCTCGATGTTGATGTCTATAATTCTGTCTTCTCGATCCAGCATTCTTATTTTGAAAAGTAAGTTTAGCCTTGATAGCAATGGTCCAAAAGGCACCTACTACCAAGGCTCTAAGATACTACTTTTTGAGCAAACGACCCGCATCGCCACAAGGGATCCGAGCCTTATGCACCTACTCATCAGCTGACGAGGGAGGTTGCCCCACCCGAAGAAGCGCATCAGCCCATCCCCAGCGAAAATCAACACCCTCATATAGGCCTCTGGTGCAAGCATCTACGAGGGCACAAAAGTGACCAGTACTGGTCACCGAGGGAAGTAGTACTGGTCACGCTTCGGATCAGTACTGGTAACTATATGTGACCAGTACTGGTCGCTGCGTCGACCAGTACTGGTTCGTTTTTCACCTCCACGAGGGCCATAAAAAAGAAGACGCCACTGCCCATCCCACAAGGGGGAGGACAGTGGCGTCTTCGCCTTTATCCGTTTCACCCGTCAGCGACGGGAGTAAGAGAGTCTTACTTCACTTCTTCGAAGTCAGCGTCGGTGATGTTGTCACCAGCAGGCTGAGAGGAGGAGGCACCAGCGGCAGGATCAGCAGCACCAGCAGCGTTAGCGTGGCTGTACATCTCTTCGCTTGCAGCCTGGAAGGCAGCCTGTACTTCAGCAGAAGCAGCGTCGATACCTTCGAGATTCTGAGCTGAGTGAGCTTCCTTGAGCTTAGCAAGGGCAGCTTCGACAGCAGCCTTCTTGTCAGCGGAGAGCTTATCACCGAATTCCTTCAGCTGCTTTTCCGTCTGGAAGATGAGGCTGTCAGCCTGGTTCAGCTTCGTGATACGCTCGGTTTCCTTCTTGTCGGCTTCAGCGTTAGCAGCAGCTTCGTCCTTCATACGCTGGATCTCAGCGTCAGAGAGACCGCTGGAAGCTTCGATACGGATCTTCTGCTGCTTGCCCGTAGCCTTGTCGAGGGCCGTGACGTTGAGGATACCGTTAGCGTCGATATCGAAGGTCACTTCGATCTGAGGCGTCTGACGAGGAGCGGGAGCTACCTCGAGCTTGAACTTACCGATGCTCTTATTGTCCTTAGCCAGTGAGCGCTCACCCTGCAGGACGTGGATCTCTACTTCGGGCTGGTTGTCGACAGCCGTCGTGAAGATCTCGCTCTTCTTCGTGGGGATCGTCGTATTGGCATCGATGAGGCGCGTCATGACACCACCCATCGTCTCGATACCGAGAGAGAGAGGCGTGACGTCGAGAAGAAGGACATCCTTGATCTCACCCGTCAGGACACCACCCTGGATAGCAGCACCGACAGCGACGACTTCGTCAGGGTTGACGCCCTTAGAGGGAGCCTTACCGAAGATCTTCTCTACGATCTCCTGGATAGCAGGGATACGCGTAGAGCCACCTACGAGGATCACTTCGTCGATATCGCTCTTAGAGAGGCCAGCGTCACGCAGAGCCGTTTCGCAAGGAGCGACACAAGCCTGGATGAGGCGGTCAGCCAGCTGCTCGAACTTTGCACGAGTCAGCGTACGTACCAGGTGCTTGGGCACACCACCTACGGGCATGATATAGGGGAGGTTGATCTCCGTAGAGGTCGTGCTGGAGAGCTCGATCTTAGCCTTCTCAGCAGCTTCCTTCAGACGCTGCATAGCCATAGGATCCTGACGGAGGTCTACACCTTCATCAGCCTTGAACTCGTCGGCGAGCCAGTCGATGATCACGTGGTCGAAGTCATCACCACCGAGGTGCGTATCACCATTGGTAGAGCGTACTTCGAAGACACCATCACCGAGCTCGAGGATCGAGATATCAAACGTACCACCACCGAGGTCGAAGACAGCGATCTTCATATCGCGGTCGCTCTTATCAAGACCATAGGCGAGCGAAGCTGCCGTAGGTTCGTTGACGATACGACGGACGTTCAGACCAGCGATCTCACCAGCTTCCTTCGTAGCCTGACGCTGAGCGTCGTTGAAGTAAGCAGGTACGGTGATGACTGCATCCGTGACCTCTGCACCGAGGTAGTCCTCAGCCGTCTTCTTCATCTTCTGCAGGATGATAGCAGAGATTTCCTGAGGCGTGTAGAGGCGGCCGTCGATGTCGACACGAGGCGTGTCGTTATCACCACGCACGACCTTATAAGGTACGCGGGCGATTTCGTCCTTCACTTGTTCGAAGGTCTCACCCATGAAGCGCTTGATCGAGTAGATCGTCTTCGTGGGGTTCGTGATAGCCTGACGCTTTGCGGGGTCACCTACCTTACGTTCGCCACCATCGATGAAGGCGACGACAGAGGGAGTCGTGCGCTTACCTTCGCTGTTAGCGATGACGATAGGTTCGTTCCCTTCGAGTACGGAGACACAAGAGTTTGTAGTCCCGAGGTCAATTCCAATAATCTTTCCCATAATATTCTTTTGTCTTTTATCTTGTTTCTGTTATTGTTCTACTTTCCGAGCTTCAGCTGCGTCCTCCGTCGTAGGGTGCCCGCCTGCCGACTGCCTCACCGAGGGAGGCACTTGGTCAAGGGGCGACACCTATGAGGAGTCTAACAACTCACACTCACGCCCTACTTAAGTCAAAGGTTGTGCCAAAAAGTATCTACCTCGAGAGTACGCCAAATTGTCACATCCAACCAAACACATCGTGTCATTTATACCACAGAGAGGCTGGCATACCGCTTTCGATCTGCCTCTCCTCCCCCGCATATAGATACAGCGCGCCCCAGTGTGACAGGACTTACCTATCAGCACTGGGGCGCGCTGTACTCGATGAGGGAGGAGTATAATTACAGCTCCAGCTCGAGACCGATCTGCAGCTCTTCGGGAGCGAAGCGCAAGCCGAAGCCCGAGGTAGAGAGACCAGCTTCTTCGCCAGCACCGAACTTATCACGATAGCCGATGAAGCCAAGACGCAGGCACAGGCACAGGCCCTTGGTCAGGTCGACACACGCACCAGGGCGCAGACCGACCTCCCAGCCCTTCACACCGCCAGAGGTAGAGAAGCCGAAGCCTCCATCAAGATAGAGGTTGAAAGGCTCGCGGCGCATATAGTAGTAGCGAGCGAAGGGGCGTAGTGCCCAGAGGCTCTCGCTTTCACCATTCCCCTTCTGATACTGATAGGTCCCGACGACACCGAGTCCCCAATTCTCATTGAAGAGGTACGCGACCTCAGGGGAGAAGTCGAATGTCGTAGTCTTGGCCTTATTGTCTTGCCAGAAGGAGACGAGCCCACCGAAGACCCAGCGCGCACCGTGTTCGTCGGGCGTAGAGGGATCTCCGTTGGGGAAATACTGCTGTGCGACAAGAGGAGTAGCGGAGCCTAAGAGAAGAGCGACCAGCGCCCGACGGCCCCAAACACGTAGAGTTTGTAATTTCATAGCTACTATAGTAGTTTGGATGAATAATGTTAGATGGTAGGGCAAAGGTACAAAAGACCGCCCAACGAGCGAATAGCTCACCCATATACAGCAGTCCTCCCAGGCGGCGCATACCGCTTGGGAGGACTGTCTTCCACTTCTACGCAAAGAGGCGGGTAAGGGATAGCCTTATCGGCGAGCTGCCGTAGTAGCAGCCTGCGTGCGAGGGAGCAGGACAATGCTATCTCCCGAGAGGCGCGTCTTGAGCCACTCCTGGAAGCGAGTGGCATCAGCCGAAGTCCAGCTCTTCGAGTCGTCCACAGCAAAGACCGCCGTGACGAAGCGACGGGTAGCCGTCGTGTCACGCTGCACCTCGACGGTACGTGCCAAGCTCAGCGAGCGTACGGCGGGGAAGAGTACCGCCAGCTCGGGGCGGATGGCTTCGGCCACCTCCTCGCAGCGGGTGTAGGCATTGAGCTGCTGGGTAAGTGCTGCATTATCAGCCGAGAGCTCAAGGAGCTTCTGATGCTCGCTCTCCTGACTATAGACGCGCTGCGCCAGCTGACTACTGAGCGCCAGCAAGCTATCCGAAGCTCCCCCCTGAATCACTGCGAGCTGATAGCCACCGAGACCATAGTGCTCCATATTCTCCGATGCTGACCTCTGCTTCTCCTCCGTGATCGCACGCCCTACGGCTATGACACGTAGCTCCTTCGTCGCTGCATCTGTCCCCGAGGAGAGGATCTGTGTCCCGGGCTGTTCCAGCTCTGAGGAGATGAAGCGACGAAGTCCATTCTCGAAGATGCTCGTACGGATGATATTGATCGTCATCATGACCGCAGGGATCGTCGTCGCGATGACGATAAGCATCAGGATATTTCGGGCGTGCTTAGCTCGCTCAGGCGAGAGGAACTCATGATAGTGGAAGCGCATCATACGCACCCCGAGAGCTGTCGCCAAGCTGATGAAAACCGTATTGATGAAGAAGAGATAGAAGGCCCCGAAGAAGAAGTTCAGCTGCCCCGTCGCCAGACCATAGCCCGCCGTACAGAGCGGAGGCATGAGTGCCGTAGCGATGGCGACCCCAGGGATCACATTCCCTCCACGACCACGAGTCGAGAGGGCGATGATACCAGCGGCACCACCGAAGAAGGCGATGAGTACGTCATAGATCGTCGGCGTAGTACGTGCCAGCAGCTCCGACTGCGCCTCCTCCAGCGGACTGATGAAGAAGTAAATCGTAGCGGTGAGTACGCTGATGAGCGTAGCGATACTGAAGTTCTTCAGCGCGCGCTTCAGCAGGTCAAGGTCATTCGTCCCCACAGCGAGCCCCATCCCGATGATAGGTCCCATGAGCGGGGAGATGAGCATCGCACCGATGATGACGGCAGTCGAATTGACATTGAGCCCGAGTGACGCGATGAAGACCGCTGCGATGAGGATCCAGAGATTAGCTCCACGGTAGGACACCCCACGGGTCACCTCCTCGATGATCGTCTGCTCCTCTTCGAGGTCAGGGCGTAGATTGAAATAAACTCTTATTCGATCGAATGTATTCATATACTCTGTATTTATATCGTGACATTGAGTTTCGGGGAGCACACTCCCCCACCCAGCTTAGTTAGCCTGAGTCAGCTTGTAGCCCAAGCGTGCCAAGCCCAGCGCTACTCCGATGCGATAGAGACCGAAGAGCGTACGTGCATAGAGCTGGAATGCCATAGGGCTCGATGGCTCAGCATTCTCATGACGGAGCTGCGTAAGCGCCAGCTCTGCCAAGCGACGTACCAAGTCGGTATAGCGCTTAGCTTCCTCTGAGCCACGGAGCATCCCGAGGACATCTTCGAGCACATATTCGTCCAGCTCATCCCAGCCACGTGCATCACGAAGCTGCGTATAGAGCGCACTGCCCAGCGGCTGATAGCGCTGCCAGTCTTCATCCCACAGCACGGCCATCGCCATACCGACGAAGGTCATCCAGCCGAGCGACACCAGCGGGTACTGCTCGAAGTCGGGCACGGCACTGGCCATATAGGGCTGTGCCAGCGCGGTCCACAGCTCGTCGAGGTCTGCCGTCTCTAAGAGGGGACCACGAAGAAACCCCTCCTGCTGTGCAAGCTGCAGTAAGAGGGGCTGAAGTTCACTTGTGTATTGCTCGAGGTAGGCTTCCTGTTCGCTCATCGTCTTCTGCTAAATAATGAATTAGGGTTCACAAAGATACGGCATTCGCCCCAGCAGAGGAAAAGTGTCCTTCTCGTGAAGGCGAAAGCGCCTTCCCGTAGTGGTTTTCCTCTGTCTATGTACGTAGTCTTAAAGACCAGGCACGTCAGTCCAAATATCCACGTACGTAGATATTAGGGCCACGTACGTAGCCCAAACTTATCTGCCACTCCTCCACAACTTTTATCCCTACGCAGAGCAACAACCTAATAGAGGTCACTTCACAAAGCTATATAGCATTCTTCGCCATCCTATATAGCTCTACCCACGTACTCATATAGGAAGAGGGTGCGAACCAATATAGGTTCGCACCCTCAAGAAATAGTAAGGTACTGCACCGCCCTCTATCAAGAGCGGGCGAATGTGGAGCTCTTAGCTCTCGTAGCCCTCTGCCAAGCGCAAGACGTCGCCGAAGACACCACGTGCCGTGACGGCAGCACCAGCTCCTGCCCCTTGGATGACGATGGGCTGGCTACCATAGCTCTCCGTGTAGATCTCGAAGCAGCTATCCGCACCACTCACACGACCCAGTGGCGACGTGCGGGGGACAAGACGGAGTCCCGCCGAGAGCGTCGCCTCCTGACGCACATCATCCCAGACAATATCCCCGACATAGCGGAGCACTTCATCGGGCTTAGCCGTAGCACGTAGCGCTTCGATGGAAGCCTCCAGCTCGCCAAAGCGCGCCCAGAAGTCCTCCAGACTCAGCGAGCGCAAGGCCTCGGGCACGGGATTCTCCCAGCGGACATCCGAGAGTTCGGCGGGTACATCCAGCTCACGCACGAGGATGAGCACCTTGCGCGCTACGTCCTCTCCGCTGAGGTCTTCGCGCGGGTCAGGCTCAGTGAGACCAAGGCGTGCCGACTCCTCGACGATGGAGCGGAGTGAACGCTCGGGCTCCTCGGTGAGGCGGTTGAAGATATAGCTGAGACTTCCCGAGAAGAGCCCATGAATACGTGTAATCCGTTCGCCCGAGAGGTGTAGGAGCTTGAGGTTGTCGATCAGCGGGAGGCCCGCGCCGACATTCGTCTCATAGCGGTAGCTTCGGCGATGACGCTGGAGTGTATCCCGCAGGTAGCTGTAGTCGGCATAGGGTGCAATGTTCGCCTTCTTATTCGAGGAGACGATATCAAAGCCCTCAGCCGCATAGCGAGCGTAGTGCGAGGCGATGACAGGGGACGAGGTATTGTCCACGAGGATCATATTCTCCAGTGCCTGACGCTGTCCGTAGCTGATGATCGCTTCGGCAAGGTCACCCGAGAAGGGAGCATGCTCCAGCTCGGTCGCCCAATCTGCCTCCGCACCCGAAGGAGTAAGCAGAAGATGGCGCGAGTCTGCGATAGCGAAGATGCGTAAGTCTATATTCTTCTGCGCGATGAGGAGCTCACGCTGCTGGATGATCTGCCCGATGAAAGCACCACCGACCGTGCCGTGACCGATGACCGCCAGATGGATGCGCTTGGGACGCTCAAAGAGCTCGCCGTGGATGACCTTCAGCGCCTTCTCACGCTCTTCATCATCACGTACCAAGAGGCAGAGGGTATTCTCCGGCACAGAATTACTGAGGAGGATAGGCAGGATGCGGTTGCGAACAAGGGCACGGTAGGGGCGGTCGAACTCTAATAAGTTCAGCCCGATGATAGCGACCACTGCCAGCCCCTTCTCCGCATAGATCTTCGTCACATGTCCTGTCTCAAGGTCGTGGTGGAACTCCTGCACGAGGGCTTCCACTACACGGTCAGCATCCTCCTCGTCGACGACAATCGCCGTACCACGCTCCGTAGAGCCCTGAGCGATGAGGCTGACACTCACCTCTGCTGCCTCGAACGAGCGGAAGATGCGTGCATCGATCCCCGAGCACCCAAGCATATTGCGACCCTCGAAGTGGATGAGTGCCTTACCCGAGAGCGAAGCCAGCGCACGCACGACCTTGTCCCGTGGATGGGCCGTGACGAGCGTCCCATTCGACTCCTCACCATAGCTGAAGGTATTGAGCACGCGCAGTGGGATACCCCGCTCCTGTAGCGGCTCAATCGTCTTAACATGGAGGATCTCTGCGCCGAACTGCGATAGCTCCGCAGCATCGGCATAGGAGAGCTCGTCGATCTTACGCGCCTCGGCTACGACACTGGGGTTGGCCGTATAGATGCCATCGACATGCGTGTAGTTCTCCATCAGCGAAGCCTCAAGGAAGTTCGCCAAGAGCGCTGCGCTGTAGTTGCTCCCATTGCGCCCAAGCGTCGTGCGACGCCCAGCCTCATCACGAGCGATGAAGCCCGTGACGATAGGTATCACTCCTGCGGGAAGCCCAGCGAAGAGCGCACGACAGCGCTCCCGTGAAGCCTCGGTAAAGACCGAAGCCGATCCGTAGTGGGCATCCGTCACGAGGAAGTCTCCCGAGTCAATCGCCACAGCTTCATAGCCACGGTCCTTGAGCGCCTCAGCGACATACTGCGACGAGAGGACTTCGCCATAGCTCACGAGTTCATCTGCAGTACGAGGGGAGCATTCGCCCAAGAGCGAGATCCCCGAGAGGAGGCGCTCCAGCTGCACACGCTCTGCCTCGAAGCGAAGCGTAGTATCCTGACACTGATGTCCCCAGAAGGCTTGGAGGGCTGCTTCGTAGGACTCACCAGCGCAAGCCTGCTCAGCGAGAGCGAGCAGTGCATCAGTGCTCTTACCGCGTGCCGAGACCACGACGACGGGAGCTTCGCCAGCGCGATAGTTATCGATGATGATATCCAGCACCGTCAAGATGCCGCTACCATTATCCAGGGACTTCCCCCCGAACTTCAAGATCTTCATACGTGAGTAGGAAAGTAAGGTCTGATGATATGATTGAGCTGCTCGTACTCCATGAGGAAGGCATCATGCCCATGGATAGAGTGAATGACAGCAAGGCTCACGTCCGCACCCAGCGCACGCAGCGCCTCATAGGTCGCTTCGGCACGGTCATGGGTGAAGAGGAGGTCGCTATCGATGGAGACCAGATGAATGGCCGAGCGGATGCGTGTAAGAGCCTCTACCTCCTCGCAGACCCCGATGGTCGAGGTCAGGTGCGTCATCACATGGTAGGCCGAGAGCTTGAAGCGGCGTGCCAAGGCATCACCATGGTAGAGGAGCCAACTCTCGACGTCGTACTGCCCTGAGCCTGTACCCCGACTATCACGCTGACCAGCGAAGCGCACATTGAGCGACTGAGGCGTACGGTAGCACGACATCGCATGAATGCGTGCATCCTCCAGCGGGTGCGAGGAGTGTGCGAGGATCTGCTTCTGGATAAGCGTCTGCGTGAGCAGCCAGTCCGAAGCACGATAGTCGCAAGCGATGGGGAAGATATGCTTCGCCAGCGTTGGGGCGAGGTAAGCTATCTGCCACGTAAGCGCTCCCCCCATCGAAGCCCCGATGACGGCATAGACCTCCTTCACACCCAGTGCCTCCAGAGCGAGGAGGAAGAGACGAGCGACATCACGCAGCTCAAAGGCCTCGGGGTCGTCCGCTTCGCGCCCATCATAGGCGTTGCCTGGAATATTGAAGGAGAGGATCGTGTAGTGCGTCGGTGAGATAGCGCCCTCCTCACTGATGAGCTTATTCCACCAGCCCTCGTCGCCTGTGACGGTAGAGTTGCCCGTCAAGGCGTGGCATACGAGGACCAGCGGCGCCGAGCCAAGAGGTGGACCAGCCACCTCATAGCTCAGTACGACCTCGGGATAAGACTCACCTCGCTCGGAGCGAAAGTCGGGGATAGAGACTTCGTGCAGCATCTTACTTCGTCGCCTTCTTCAGTGCTTGAGCCAGGTCTGCCTTGAGGTCTTCGATATCTTCGATGCCGATGGAGAGGCGCACCAAGTCGGGGGTGACACCTGCAGAGCGCTGCTGCTCCTCGGAGAGCTGACGGTGCGTCGTGCTGCTGGGGTGGATGATGAGGGACTTCGTGTCGCCGAGGTTAGCCACGATGCGGAAGATCTCCGTATTATCGACGAAGCTCTTAGCAGCCTCGTAGCCGTCCTTCAGACCGAAGGTGATGATACAGCCGAAGCCTCCCTTGAGGTAGCGGTCGCAGATCTCATGATGCTGATCTGACTCCAGACCAGGGTAGTTCACCCAAGCGACCTCAGGCTGGCTCTGGAGCCAACGGGCGATCTCAAGTGCCGACTGCGAAGCGTGCTGGATGCGGAGCGAGAGCGTCTCAAGACCCTGGATGAAGATGAAGCTATTCGAGGGACTCAGGCAGCTACCGAGGTCACGCAGCCCTTCGACACGAGCGCGGACGATGAAGGCAGCTGGGCCAAACGTCTCGCTGTAGCGCAGACCGTGATAGCCAGGGCTGGGCTCGGTGAAGTCAGGGAAGTTACCATTCGTCCAGTCGAACTTACCCGAGTCGATCACTGCACCACCCATCGCCGTACCATTACCGCAGAAGTACTTCGTCAGCGAGTAGATCACGATGTCAGCACCATGATCGATGGGGCGGCAGAGCACAGGTGTCAGCGTATTATCTACGGCGAGGGGGAGGCCGTGAGCATGAGCAATATCAGCTACAGCGGCGATATCGACAAAGTCGAGCTTGGGGTTGCCCAGCGTCTCGGTGTAGACGAGCTTGGTATTGGGCTGGATAGCTGCCGCGAAGTTCTTAGGATCTTGGGCATCGACGAAGGTAGTCGTGATACCGAGGCGGGGCAGTGTGACGCTCAAGAGATTGTACGTACCGCCGTAGACGCTGGAGGAGGCGACGATATGGTCCCCAGCACGCAGCAGGGTGAAGATCGTCGTAGCGATAGCGCTCATACCACTTGCCGTAGCGATGGCACCGACACCACCTTCAAGGGCTGCCAGGCGCTGCTCGAGGACGTCGGTCGTGGGGTTATTGAGGCGGGTATAGAGGTAGGCAGGGATCTGCAGGTCAAAGACCCCAGCAGCGTAGTCAGTACTATCAAAAGCGAAGGCATTCGCCTGATAAAGGGGCACTGCAGTGGAGCCGCAGTTTGCAGTGGGATCGAAAGCGTGGTGGAGGGCCAGGGTAGATACGTTCTTGCTCATTGTCTTCGTCGTTGTTTGTGGGGTGAATAGTAATGGGGAGTAAATGGGGAGGTGCTATAAAAGCACAGCCCGCTGCAATCATGGACTGCAGCGGGCTTACGTAATATCTTGGAGATTCGACTATGCGAAGTACAGATGTGACGAGCCCGACGCAGACATCATCTGCATCATCATCATGGACATCATGTACATTGTACGCTTCATCTAATACTTCTCTTCTTGAGTTTCTTTGGGGCAAAGGTAATAAAAATTAACTACGCGCCAAACCTCCCGTCTCGCAGGAGCTATATATAATGTAGAGACTCCCCCAGCCCTCACGTATAACACGCACGTAGTTGTGCCGCGTGCTAAGTCCTTCCAAGTAGCCAAGGGGATAAAAACGAAGCGAGGCGGTGACCAGCTGGATAGCCAGTCACCGCCTCGCGATGGGTGAGAAGAAAAGATATCGACAGCAGAAGCGAGTACGCACATTCAGAAAAAGCACCTAACTCATCTCTTACGTACATACTACACTAACTATACTAAAGCCCATTTTCAGAACTCCAGAAAGGAGGTGTTCCAGCCGCACCTTCCGGTACGGCTACCTTGTTACGACTTAGCCCCAGTCACCTGTATTACCCTAGGCCGACCCTCGCGGTTACGGACTTTAGGTACTCCAGACTCCCATGGCTTGACGGGCGGTGTGTACAAGGCCCGGGAACGTATTCACCGCGCCATGGCTGATGCGCGATTACTAGCGAATCCAGCTTCACGGAGTCGAGTTGCAGACTCCGATCCGAACTGTGATAAGGTTTAGAGATTCGCATCCTGTCGCCAGGTAGCTGCCCTTTGTCCTTACCATTGTAACACGTGTGTCGCCCCGGATGTAAGGGCCGTGCTGATTTGACGTCATCCCCACCTTCCTCACGCCTTACGACGGCAGTCTCTACGGAGTTCCCAGCATTACCTGATGGCAACCGTAGACAGGGGTTGCGCTCGTTATGGCACTTAAGCCGACACCTCACGGCACGAGCTGACGACAACCATGCAGCACCTACATAGATGTCCCGAAGGAAAACTCCCTTTCAGGAGCGGTCATCTACATTTCAATCCCGGGTAAGGTTCCTCGCGTATCATCGAATTAAACCACATGTTCCTCCGCTTGTGCGGGCCCCCGTCAATTCCTTTGAGTTTCACCGTTGCCGGCGTACTCCCCAGGTGGATAACTTAACGCTTTCGCTTAGGAGCATACTGTATATCGCATACGCCCAGTTATCATCGTTTACTGCGTGGACTACCAGGGTATCTAATCCTGTTTGATACCCACGCTTTCGTGCTTCAGCGTCAGTTGTACCTTAGTAAGCTGCCTTCGCAATCGGAGTTCTGCGTGATATCTATGCATTCCACCGCTACACCACGCATTCCGCCTACCTCATCTACACTCAAGCCCGCCAGTATCAATGGCAATTTAGGAGTTAAGCTCCTAGATTTCACCGCTGACTTAACAGGCCGCCTACGCACCCTTTAAACCCAATAAATCCGGATAACGCTCGCATCCTCCGTATTACCGCGGCTGCTGGCACGGAGTTAGCCGATGCTTATTCATACGGTACATGCAG
>NZ_ALKJ01000011.1:0-3000 GCF_000292995.1 Porphyromonas sp. oral taxon 279 str. F0450
GCGCACCCGATGGAAGAACCGGTTAATATTCCGGTACTAATTATGTGAGCGATGTGGAGACGGAGATGTGACGGTCCTGCCAACTGACGGAATAGTTGGTTGAAGGGTGTAGGAGTTGATCTGAGTAGGCAAATCCGCTCGGAGATCCGAACCTGACAGTACTCTGAGTGCTTGCACAAAGAGATATGGACAACTGTAACGGTGCTCCCAAGAAAATCCGCTAAGCATATTGCATGATTACCCGTACCACAAACCGACACAGGTGGTTGGGTTGAGTATACTAAGGCGCTCGAGTGATTCGCGGTTAAGGAACTAGGCAAAATAGTCCTGTAACTTCGGAATAAAGGACGCTCACAGTGAAGGCTGTGAGCCGCAGAGAATAGGCCCAGGCGACTGTTTAACAAAAACACATGGCTATGCTAAATCGAAAGATACTGTATATAGCCTGACACCTGCCCGGTGCTGGAAGGTTAAGAGGAGATGTCATCGCAAGAGAAGCATTGAATTGAAGCCCCAGTAAACGGCGGCCGTAACTATAACGGTCCTAAGGTAGCGAAATTCCTTGTCGGGTAAGTTCCGACCTGCACGAATGGTGTAACGATCTGGGTACTGTCTCAACCGCGAGCTCGGTGAAATTGTAGTATCGGTGAAGATGCCGATTACCCGCAACGGGACGAAAAGACCCCGTGAACCTTTACTATAGCTTTGCATTGGATTTGGGTAACAAATGTGTAGGATAGGCCGGAGACTGTGAAGCGGGTACGCCAGTATTCGTGGAGTCGCCGTTGAAATACGGCCCTTTTGTTATTTGGGTTCTAACTCGCAGGAGCGAGGACATTGCATGGTGGGTAGTTTGACTGGGGTGGTCGCCTCCAAAAGTGTAACGGAGGCTTCTAAAGGTACCCTCAGACCGATTGGTAACCGGTCGTAGAGTGTAATGGCACAAGGGTGCTTGACTGGGAGACTAACAAGTCGCACAGGTAGGAAACTAGAGCATAGTGATCCGGTGGTTCCGTATGGAAGGGCCATCGCTCAAAGGATAAAAGGTACTCCGGGGATAACAGGCTGATCGCTCCCAAGAGCTCATATCGACGGAGCGGTTTGGCACCTCGATGTCGGCTCGTCACATCCTGGGGCTGGAGAAGGTCCCAAGGGTTGGGCTGTTCGCCCATTAAAGTGGCACGCGAGCTGGGTTCAGAACGTCGTGAGACAGTTCGGTCTCTATCTGTTGTGGGCGTTTGAGATTTGAGGGGGCCTGACACTAGTACGAGAGGACCGTGTTGGACGAACCGCTGGTTTATCGGTTATGCCGCCAGGCGTATTGCCGAGTAGCTACGTTCGGTTGAGATAAGTGCTGAAAGCATCTAAGTACGAAGCTTGCCTCAAGATTAGATCTCATTATAAGGGTGGTTATAGACGATGACCTTGATAGGCTACAGGTGTAAAGGCGGTGACGTCATAGCCGAGTAGTACTAATTGCCCGAAAGTTTTTGCCTGAGGTTGTATACCGACTTAGCGATACGGTGGTGAGTATTGTGCGTTTTTATCAAGTCAATGATTGTCTAAATACAGAGATATTTAGGTGGTTATAACGTTGGGGTTCCACCTCTTCCCATTCCGAACAGAGAAGTTAAGCCCAATCGTGCCGATGGTACTGCGTTTTGTGGGAGAGTAGGTAGCTGCCATTTTAAGAGATAGGGTGATGGAGTGAAAGCTTCGTCACCCTATCGTCGTTTATACGCCTACTCATTTGATTTTTTATTTACGTATGACAAAGAAGATACTCCTTTTCTCTATGCTTCTTGCTCTCGGCTTTGCTACGAGCTGTAAGGAGGATATGCCCCAACCGACTCCCGAGCCTGCGCCTGTAGTACCCGAGACGCCAGGGACGCCTGCCTCCCCAACGAATCCTACTAACCCTACGCCTCCGGTATCGCCCGCAGAGCCCACGCCCTCGGTGCCTAAGCCTTCGGACCATCGCATCGCTACGCGTATGGTCGTGGAGCCGATCAAGGCGAAGACGGCTCAGATGCTGGCCACGCTGAAGATCGAAGACTTCGCTTGGCGTGGTGATAAGGATGCCATCAAGCTCGCTGACCTCCTTCCCTTCGTGACCTTCAAGGCCTCCGACCTCGATGGTGAGCCTTACACGCTGACGGCAGAAGACCTGAAGCTGCTGGAGCTGGTGGATATGAAGTACGAAGAGCATGGCTCTTATAATGATTACATTGCCTTCAAGGTCCGATACAATCACATCTCGGGGACGTCTGTCCTGCGCATCCCGGTCTCTCGCCGTGACTACTTCGTGCAGAAGTTCGAGGTGAATAAGGACTTTGCTCCGCAGTACTACCTCGGTGGGATTGCCCATCTCTTCCCCGCCAGTGCAGGGGAGATCCTGAAGGGGTATGACCGTAAGAAGTATGCTGTCGTCTTGACGGATGCGCGTGCAGACCACTCGAATAATAACCTTTCGTTCCGCGGTCTGGTACATCTCGTAGGTGCGGGCATGGAGGACCCTGTCGTAGTACTCGACTTCGAGGCTAAGGGCTTCAAGCCCCTCTCAGCACTCCAGGGCCAGCTTACCTTCGTTACCTCTGGAGAGCTCAATGAGCGCATGAGGGATCGACTGAAGAATATTCAGAAGAGTAAGACGATCACGGATGCTGTCGTCCTGCAGCTGGTGCGAAACAATCCCAATTACTGGATCAAGCTCGCCAGCCCAGGCATCCAGAATACCTACGGCGGTGAACTGCAGTGGGATGGTGATAACTTGGAAGGTGTGCTCTCTGGCGGGCATGATACCCGTGATATCTACCTCGAGGATGCACGCTTTGCTATCAACTCGGCTCGCTATGATAAGGCTGCTGGTACCGTGACGCTTGGTGTCGAGCTCATAGCGGCCAATGGAATCGCTGTCAGTGGTGTGACGACGACGCTGGTCGTTCGCTCTGTGAACCTCTAAGCTTTTGGTCTTAGACCTCTAAATCATAGGCTCGCCCC
>NZ_ALKJ01000012.1:0-4219 GCF_000292995.1 Porphyromonas sp. oral taxon 279 str. F0450
TAGGCTCTTAGGCGAGTAAGTTGAGCGAGAGGGAGATCCATGGGGTGAAAGGTTGGTCGCCTCTTGAGGTCAGAGAGGTAGCCTACCTGTCCTTTCTGCACGACGATCGAGCCATCACGAAGGTGGCTGTCGGGAGCGGAGAGGAAGGGGCGAGGAGATGTGTCAAAGACTTCCCGATACTCGGTTGTGGGGACCACCTGGCCTTGTCCTGCTTCATCTGTGAAGTCGAAGAGAGAAGCCTCTTGGATCGTATCGCGAGCAGGCTGCTTACGCCTGCGGGATGTTTGGGTCTTAGTTTCCGTATGAGCCTTCTGTGAGGAGGGGCTATGCTTTGGGGTATTAGCCTTGAGTTCGGCACTCACCCGCTCTACTTCCAGAGTCCAGAGGGTGTATTCTTCTGGGGCAAAGAGTAGCTCCTCCTGCTCGTGGCTTGCCTGCATGATGGGGTGATGATCGTCATCAAAGTACACGGTCTGCCCATTCATCTCTCGGGGAGCTTCCATGTCGGGTCGTCGCTCAGGTGCTTCATACTGACGAAACAGGGTGAGTGCAGGGACTCCCTCAGGAGCAATTTCTTCGTTAGAGAGTATCCTTTGTCCCTTGTCTAGCTCCTCTGTCGGGTTCTCTTCAGCCTGTAGAGCTTCCTTTGTGAAGTGCCCTTGTACAAGCTCTTCAAGCTCTTCTATCTGATGGAGCTTAGTGGGAGAGAAGTAGAGGTCTCGCTCAATGCGTAGCCCTTTTATTTGGACCTCTTCCATCTCATCGAGCGAGATGTTCCCGAGCTCCCATCCATAGCCCATGGTAACTGCCCCAAAGCCGATACGCTCTTTCGGGTCGTACTCCAGGAGGTAGGCGGTGTAAGCTCCAGCGGGGAAGAAGTAGCGAGCATAGGCGGTACGATCACCGAGGAGCTCGTTTTCTGTACTGTAGAGCTGGGGGAGGCTCTTCTCGATGGCCTTAGGCATCAGCTTAAAGGCATCGTCTCTTTCTTTGTCTTTCTTCTGAGCCTCCTTCTGCGGGGATCCTACGGTCACTCCGAGAGCGAGTAGCTTCTTCTCGGCTTCTGCTTGGCGCTCTTCTTCAGTCGTTGCTACTCCTGTGTTGTAGAGCTTTCGATCGAAGTGCTGTGCTACATCCTGAGCAAGCTGTATCCGTAGACTATCAGCCATCTCGTCTATGCCCCCATCAAATTGGTATATCCAGGCTGCTTTCCCGTAGGGGTTGGTTCCCATGGTTCGCTCGGTCGCGATCGTATGCGAGCGGACCTCTTCCCATGGGCTCTCAAAAAGTGAGTTGTGGGTGAAGGCTATGGAGAAGCCATCGCCACTGGGCACGGCTGCGGTACGTACGAAGCGCTCTTCTTCGCCTGGCGTTATTCCCTTGCCCGTTTGCTTTTGTAGGACGATGAGGTCACTGCCGACCTCGGTTCCGGCATGCTCAGAGAACATGCCTGAGGGTAGGCGAATGGCCGAGATGAGTCGGCTCTGCTCCATCAGATAGCGTCGGAAGATCTCGTTGTACGGGGAATCAAGTAATCCCTGCGACGTGATGAACGCCAGGACGCCACCCTCTCGTAGGCTATCCAGCCCCTTGATGAAGAAGTAATTATGGATGGTGCGTGTTGCTTCCCGCTTGATGCTATCTTTCCCTTTGGAGTAGGCGCGATCATAGACCATGAAGTCACCGAAGGGGATGTTGCTTGTGATGAGGTCATACCGGTCAGTCTCGGCGAGCTCACCGAGGGATTCGAAGGGTGCTTGGTGAACCGTGACTTTGCTCTCTCCAAGGGGATGGAGTGCTTGGGCTATCCGAGCCGTGAGTAAGTCCTTTTCGAGCGCGTCGATACGGCGAGCATAAGGGGCAAAGGTATCGGCAAAGGCTCCTATCCCAGATGATGGATCCAGGCAAGAGTGAAACTCCACTCCGGTCTCAGCTAAGGCTGTGGCGATGGCGGAGACTATGCGCGTGTCGGTATAGAAGGAGGTCAAGACACTAGCCTTGATACTCTCCCAGTAACGTTTGGCGATCAGAGCATCGGGAGCTTCTCGGTAGATGAGCTGCTTCAAGGTGCAGGTGGGCTTGAAGAGCTCTTGCTCGGACTTTGCCCAGTAGCGAATATCTTCGGGCTGCTCGGTGCGATTCAGTACGCATTTGAGCCCTCCGAAGCCTTGGTATGCGGCTAGTATGATCCGCTCTTCTTCGGTGGCTAGCCTTTGCTCTTTCTCGAGGCGAAGGATGATACGGATCGCTTGGGTATTGGCCGCAAGTACGGCTTTCTTGTTGTAAGGCATAGCTGAGTTTGTGCTTCTGGGAGGTGTGTTCCAGAGGTCGTTTGAAAAGGTGCTAATGTCCCGCTGAAAAGAGGCTAATCTTTTGCCCAAAAGATTAGCCTCTTTTTCTCGGTCTATAAGGCGCTTTCCTGAGGATGGTTAGCGTCTTCTGTGAGGTTGGCTATTGGAGTCGAATTCAAAGCCCGTTGAGCCGTCCCCTCGGAGGGTGATGTGGGCGTTGAACTTCTTGCCCGCTTTGTTCTGAAAGCCTTTGATGAGGCAGGTCCGTCTACTGATAAGGAGCTCCTTGATGTGTGCTTCTGTGAGCTTTACCCCGCAGATCTCACGGAAGATGTGGAAGTCACACGTCTCGTTGCGGCACTTGACGATCTTGGCAAAGATGCCCACAGAGTCCTGGGCACAGAGCGGGCAGCGGTAGGAGGGATAGGCTGGAGCTTCAGCCTGCAGGGCGAGGAGCTTGTGACAGATGTCTGTGGTGTAGCTTCTGATTCGGAGAGCGAAGTCTTCGGCAGAAGCCTTCCCCGCTTCTATAGCTGAGAGGGTGAGCTCCCAGTTGGCCGTGAGTTCGGCATTGGCTAGTTCCTGGTCCTTGACGAGCTGATAGACGGACAGCCCTTTCTCTGTGGGGATGAGCGTCTTCTTTTCCCGACGGATGAGTTCGCGTAGGATGAGTGCCTCGATGATGCTTGCGCGGGTAGCGGGTGTCCCGAGTCCACATTCGGCAATCGCCTTGCGACTCTCAGCATCGGTCAGCTCCCGCCCAGCATGCTCCATGGCGGAGAGTAGGGAGGCTTCGGTAAACAAAGGCTTGGGCTTGGTCTGATGCTCCGTGATCTCAGAGTGACGAAGGGGTAAGTGCTCCCCTTCGGTGAGCGTGGGGAGTTGTTCGAGGAGCTCTTCTTCGTCGTCTGTCGCCTCCACTTTGTCCTTTCCTCCGTCTTGAGAATAAGCTCTCCAGCCCAGCGACAGTCTATGTGTAGCCCGCCAACTGTAGCGGTAGGTCCCGTCGCTCAGCTCCGCCTGCATACGCTCTTCTTCGCTGTTGGGAGCAAAGGCTTCGATGAAACGGCTGAGGATCATCTGATAGAGCATTGTCTCTTCTGGAGATAGTCCCTCGGGGGACTCACCTGTTGGGAGGAGAGCATGATGGTCGGTCACCCGATGATTGTCGACAGCATGCCGATTAAGCGGTTGGCTAAGAGTGATACCTAGCTGATGGAGTAGGGTAGGGAGCATCTCGAAGACATCTTCGCTGATGTAGCGACTCCCGGTGCGGGGGTAGCTTATGATCTTCTTTTCATAAAGAGCTTGGGCTAGCGACAGGGTCTTGTCGGCCGAGAAGCCGTGCTTGCGGTTGGCGTCTTTCTGAAGTGTGGTGAGGTCAAAGAGGAGAGGAGGTGGGGTCTCGGTGCACTTTCTCTCGACCGATAGGATCTTCAGATGGGGCTGACCACTTAGTATTTTCAGGACGCTTTGGGCAAGGTCCTTGTCCTCAAAGCGCTCTTGACAAAGCGCCTTGAGGAGGATGCCGTCTTGCTCAATTGTGGCATGGAGTCTCCAATAGGGGCGGGATGAAAAGCCTTGATGCTCTAAGAAGCGACGACATACTAGGGCGAGTGTCGGGGTCTGTACACGCCCCAGCGAATAGGCTCCACGGCGAGCTATCGAGAGTGCTCGGCTGGCATTGATGCCGACGAGCCAGTCTGCCTCGCTACGAGCTTTGCCTGCTAGGTAGAGTGCATCATACTGCTCCCCAGGTTTGAGCTTGGCTAGTCCCTCCCGAATTGCCTTGTCGGTGAGGGATGAGATCCATAGCCGTTGGAAGGGCTTTCGGCAGGCGAGGTAGGTGTAGATGTAGCGGAAGATGAGCTCTCCTTCTCTTCCTGCATCGGTAGCGACGATGATCTGCTCGGCACGCTCGAAGCAGG
>NZ_ALKJ01000013.1:0-117703 GCF_000292995.1 Porphyromonas sp. oral taxon 279 str. F0450
TGAAGTAGCGCGCCCGTGGCTTCTTGGTCTTCGCCTGCAGAAGGGCGAAGGCGAGGGGGGTGGGCTTAGTCTTCGGCCTCTTCGTCGAGGAGGTTTTGGCTATAGCCGACTAAGTGACGGAGGTTGCCGAGGAGTTCGTTGGTCTCGATGAGGACGTTGAGGTAGACCATCGAGGCACGCAGGTCCTCACGACGGCCCTTGTGGGCACGCTTCATCTGGGTCTTACGCATATCCTTGACGATCGCACGTAGCTCCTTACCCATGTTCTTCGCCTTCTTGGCGTCCTCCATGCGCTCGCTGGAGATGAGCTGGTGGACCTGTGCGATGTAGTCGATGACGCGGTCACGGATGGGGGCGAACTCAGCGCAGTACTCCTCGGGGATGGGGTTGTAGTTGTTGTCTACGTGCTCTACCGCTACCTCCGTAGCACGCTCGAGGGCGTAGATCATCTGCAGACAGGTATTGGCACCGAGGTGGAACCACATGTTCTTCTCCAGCATGTCTTCGTCGCTGGCCATGCGTCTTAGGCCGATGGTCTCCTTACGGCGCATCGTCTTGAAGGCACGCTTGTGCTCGTCGAGATGGTGCATGGTCTTTTTCAGACGGCGCAGATCTTCGCTGAAGAGGCCATTGGTCATGTCGAGGTAGTCCTGGCTGACGTGGTCAAGCAGGCCGATCTGATTCTGACGGACGTGCTCAGAGAGCAGGCTCCACATCGTCGTAGGATCCTCGGCATTGAGGATGGCGACGAAGAGCTCATCATCAGCATCGCCCTTCTTGCGACGGATGAGATGGCTATTGAAGAGCAGGAAGAGTGCCACCGCGATGAGGGCGATCATAGCGATGAAGCCACCATAGCGCATGATCGTAGCGATGATGATCGCGATGATGAAGGCCGCACCAGCCGTGATGAACCAGCCACCGATGACCGACATCACACCCGTCACACGACCGACAGCACTCTCACGACCCCAAGCACGGTCAGCCAGCGACGTACCCATACCCACCATGAAGGTGACGTACGTCGTGGAGAGAGGGAGCTTGAGCGAGGTGCCGAGGGCGATGAGTAGCCCAGCGAGGACGAGGTTCACCGAGGCACGCACGAGGTCGAAGGCTGCACCAGGCTCCATCGTGAGCTCCTGCTTATTGAAGCGGGAGTCGATCCACGTACGCGCCTTCTGCGGTACGGCACGCTCGAGGAAGGAGCCGATAGCACTGCTGGTACGTACCAGACCACGGGCGATACGCGATGAGCCGAAGGTCTCTTCACCATCGTCTTGGCGGGAGAGGTTCACCGAGGTCTTGATGACATTCTGCGCGCTCTTAGAGAAGAAGAGAGCCAGCGTCATGATGATACCCGAGCCGAGGAGGAAGATATAGGGCGTCTTGGCGGGGAGGTTATTCGCACCCATGAGGTAGGTGTCGTAGGCCCCATTCCCGTTGGCCATATAGTCCTGATAGGCGGAGAGCCCCGAGAGAGGTACCCCGATGAAGTTCACGAGGTCATTGCCCGCGAAGGCCAGTGAGAGAGCCAGCGTACCGGCGAGGATAATGATCTTGAGGATATTCACGCCGCACCAGTGCAGGACCTGCATGATGATCGAGAAGCTGATGAGGCAGCCGATGACGAGCTCCAGCGTGTGGGCATTGACCCAGTCCTTGTAGGCGAAGGTCGACTCCTCGAGCCCCTTGATGAGCATGAAGTAGACGATAGAGGTCAGCGCGATCCCCCCGAAGATACCAGCGAGGTAGGGTAGGGTCTTCTTATAGTTGAAGGAGAAGCACACACGCGTGATCCACTGCACCACCGAGCCGAAGAAGAAGGCCACAGCTACCGAGAGGAAGATGGCGATGATGACCTGCAGGGCCTTGGAGGCATTCAGCATCTCCAGCACCTGGAGGCTGGGGTCGTCAAAACCCTTGAGCACCGACATACAGAAGGAAGCCCCGAGGAGCTCAAAGACCATGGAGACGGTCGTCGAGGTCGGCAGCCCGAGTGTATTGAAGATGTTGATCAAGATGATGTCGGTGACTACCGCGGCCAAGCAGATGGTCATGACCTCCTGGAAGGTGAAGTAGGCGGGGTTGTATATCCCATTGCGCGCTACGTCCATCATCCCATTACTTAGGGAGGCTCCGAGGAAGATCCCCACGGCAGCGACGCCGAGGATGACCTTGAACGGGGCAGCCTTCGCCCCGATAGCGGAGTTGAGGAAGTTCACCGCGTCATTGCTCACCCCTGCTACGAGGTCGAAGCAGGCGAGGATGATCAAGAAGGCGAGGATACAGATAAAGATAATGTCCATTACAGATAGCTGATAGGATTCGTGATCGTCGTGGAGAGGGAATTAGGAGGGATTAGAGAAGAGGGGGAGGTCGGCCGTGTCCGCCTCGTCAGTGGAGGCGGCGGGCTGCTCTCCTTCGTGGGGCTCGATGAGGGCGAGGAATTCGTCCTCGGAGAGTATGGTGATGCCGAGGTCGGTGGCCTTAGCGAGCTTTGCTGGGCCCATGTTGGCACCGGCTAAGACGTAGCTGGTCTTGCTGGAGATAGATGAAGCGATCTTCCCCCCGAGGCTCTCGATGAGCGCCTTGTACTCCTCGCGAGAGTGGTGGGTGAAGACGCCACTGATGACAAAGACCTTGCCCGAGATCGCAGCATGATCGGTCGTCGGGAGCGGCTCTTCCTCGGGGCGACGGCTCAGAGGAAGCCCTAGACGCTGGAGCTCCGAGACGAACTCCCTATTCTCGGGTGAGGCGAAGTAGTGAACGAGACTCTCGGCGATAACTGCACCGATGTCGGGGATAGCCGTGAGCTCCTCGAAGGTCGCTGCGCCTAAGGCCTGGATATCCGCATAGCGCTGCACGAGCGTCTTCGCTACCGTCTCGCCCACGAAGCGGATGCCGAGCCCGAAGAGTAGGGCACGGAAGGGGCGCTCCTTGGAGGCCTCGATGCTCTCCAGCAGGCGAGTAGCACTGCGCTCCTTGAAGCCAGGGAGCTGCAGGAGATCCTCCAGCTTCAGGCGGTAGAGGTCGGCGATATTATGCACGAGTCCGTGGGTGAAGAGGAGGTCGATGGTCTCCGCTCCGAGGCGTATGTCAGCAGCCTTGCGCCCAGAGAAGTGCTCGATACGAGCCGTCTGCTGTGGGGGGCAGGTCGCTTGGTTCGTGCAGTAGTAGGCGGCTTCCCCTTCGTTTCGCTCAAGGGGAGAGCCACAGGCGGGGCAGTGGCTGGGGAAGATGACGGGCTGAGCGTCGCTGGGACGCTCCTCCGTGACGACGCCGACGATCTTCGGGATGATCTCACCGCCCTTCTCTACGAGGACCTGATCATCGATGTGCAGGTCGAAGGCCTCGATGAAGTCAGCGTTGTGAAGCGAGGCACGGCGCACGGTCGTGCCCGAGAGGGCCACGGCATCGAGATTGGCCACAGGCGTGACGGCACCCGTACGCCCGACTTGGAAGTCTACGGAGATGAGACGCGTCTTAGCCTGCTCGGCTTGATACTTGTAGGCGATAGCCCAGCGTGGGGTCTTCGCCGTATAGCCCAGCTCCTCCTGCTCGGTGATGGAGTCGACCTTGAGCACGACGCCATCGGTGGCGACGGGGGCTTCGGCACGTGCCTGCTCCCAGTAGTCGAGGAAGGATAGTACCTCCTCCAGTGAATGGCAGCGGCGGGTAGCCTCCGAGATCTTCAGCCCCCAGCTCTTGCAGAGCTGCAGACGCTCGTAGTGACTGTCGGGGAGACTGGGCTGCCCAGGTACGTAGTAGAGGTAGGCATCAAGTCGGCGCTCAGCTACGATCGCAGGATCGAGCTGCTTGAGCGTACCGCTGGCGGCATTGCGAGGATTAGCGAAGAGGGGGAGGTCAGCACGATGACGCTCGGCATTCAGTCGGTCGAACTCCACGAAGGGCAAGAGGATCTCCCCACGCACCTCGAGGCTCTCAGGATAGCCCGTGCCACGCAGGCGGAGGGGGATGGAGCGGATCGTGCGCACATTAGCCGTCACATCATCGCCCATCTGTCCGTCGCCACGGGTGACGGCACGGATCAGTAGTCCCTTCTCATAGGTCAGGGAGATCGAGAGCCCGTCGTACTTCAGCTCCGCAATGATGGTGAAGGGTTTACCGCCCAAGTCCTTCGAGACGCGCTCGTAGAACTCCCGTACATCGTCGTAGCTGTAGGTATTGCCCAGCGAGAGCATGGGGTAGCGGTGCGCTACCTGAGTGAAGCCCTCGGTGCGGTCACGGCCGACACGCTGCGTAGGCGAGTCGGGTGTGATGAGCTCGGGGTGCTCCGCCTCCAGTCGCTCCAGCTGCTTGAGCCGTTGGTCGAAGTCGTAGTCCGAGATGGTGGGAGCGGAGAGGACGTAGTAGGCGTAGTTGTGCGCCTCGATCTCCTCTCGTAGTCGCTGGATCTCTGTGGCTATGGGTGACATATCTGATAGTAATGGAGGTCCTCGTAGTGGTTGTCTTGCCAGTGCCAGCGGGGGAGCGTGGCGGTATGCTCGAAGCCGATGCTGCGGAGCATCTGCTGGGAGGCTTCGTTGGAAGCCAAGACCTCGGCATAGACTTGCTCACAGCGGAGCTTGTCGAAGGCGTAGCGTAGGGCTAAGCGGATGGCTTCGGAGCCTATCCCCGTCTTGCGAGCCTCACGATCGATATAGATACCGATGCCCAGACGGCGATGGATGGGGCTGTAGTCATAGAGGACGAGATGCCCCAGTGCCGTGTGAGTCTTGAGCCCCTCGATGATGAGGCTCATGGAGCCCGTCTCGAGGATATGCGTGCCCGAGGCCGTGATGTAGCGCTGGATGAAGTCGGGGGAGAGGGGATTGATCGTGCCGCTGGAGTACCAGCCCTCGGGGTCGTTCTCCCAGCTGAGTAGCAGCGGGAGATCTTCCTGTGACAGGGCGCGGAGCTGTATGTGCTCGCCTGGGATGCCGATAGCCTGCGTGTGCATGGGGTCAGAAGCTTAGCGACTGATCGAAGTCCGTGCGGGTGAGGATGGAGCGGCCGAGCGTCACTTCGTCGGCGTACTCGATCTCATCTCCGATGGCTACACCGCGGGCGATGACCGAGAGGCGTACGTCCAGCCCCGCGAGACTGCGGTAGATGAAGAAGTTCGTCGTGTCCCCCTCCATCGTTGTGCCCAGCGCCAAGATGACCTCACGGACACTGCCACTACGTACCCGCTCGATGAGCTCGGGGATCTTCAGATCGTCGGGACCAATGCCGTCAATAGGGGAGATGACACCGCCGAGGACATGGTAGACACCACGGTACTGACCGGTATTCTCGATAGCCATCACATCGCCTACGTGCTGTACGACGCAGACGGTGGAGCTATCACGCTGGGGGCTGGAGCAGATCGGGCAGAGCTCGGTATCACTGATGTTGTAGCACTGCCGGCAGTAGACGATACCATCTCGCATCTCTACGAGGGCATCGGCGAAGGTATGGGTATCGATCGGGGGGCGTGAGAGCAGGTGTAGTGCCAAGCGTAGAGCGGTCTTGCGCCCTACCCCTGGTAGGGTAGAGAGCTGCTCTACGGCTCGCTCGACGAGCTTGGACGGGTAGGCGTTCATCGTATCGGGTCTCGCTCTCAGTAGAGATAAAGCCCGCAGAAGATACCCTGAGTACTATCGCTATGGGATAGGGTAGGGAGCTTCTACGGGCTTTATCGCAGGTTATTCTTCGAGGGCCTCGATTTCGTTGCCTTCCTTGTCTACGAACTTGTAGTCGAGGAAGCCGAGGCTCTGATTGGGGGTCACACGTATACCGCGAGCTATCTGGAGCTTCCAGCGGCGGGCGATGGACATGAAGAACCCCTTGGTGAGGTAGGCGGCCACGTAGGGATGTACGTGGACGTTGATGTAGGACGTATCTAAGCGTGGAGCTAAGTCACGGAGCTTTTCTTCGAGCTGATCGGTGAAGAGGATAGAGGACTTCATCTTCCCTGTGCCAAGGCACGTGGGGCACGTCTCATCCGTATTGATCTGGGTGGCGGGGCGCACACGCTGACGGGTGATCTGCATCACGCCGAATTTACTCAGCGGTAGGATATTGTGTCGCGTGCGGTCGCTCTCCATCAGCTTGACCATGTGCTCATAGAGGAGCTGACGATTCTTCTGGTCATGCATGTCGATGAAGTCGACGACGATGATACCACCCATATCTCTCAGGCGGAGCTGGCGAGCGAGCTCTTCGGCTGCGATGAGATTGACATCGATCGCTGTGCCCTCCTGCTCGGTGCTCTTACGGGAGCGGTTGCCACTATTGACGTCCACGACGTACATGGCCTCGGTCTGCTCGATGATCAGGTAAGCACCACTCTTGCAGGTGACAGTACGCCCGAAGGACGCCTTGATCTGCTTGGTGACATTCTTCTCATCGAAGATGGGGAGGTTCCCCGTATAGAGGCGGACGATGTCTTCACGCCCAGGGGCTATCTGACGGACATACTCGCGTATCTCCTCGTAGTAGGCCTTGTCGTTGACGTGGATGCTCTGGAAGGAGGGGTTGAAGGTGTCGCGCAGGATGCCTAGGGCACGGCTGGACTCTTCGTAGACGATCTTTGGGGTCTTGGTGATCTTGGGGAGCTTCTGTATGCTCTCCTCCCAGCGTCTGAGCAGACGGCTGAGCTCCTGATCGAGCTCGCTGGCTCGCTTACCCTCGGCCGAGGTGCGGATGATCACGCTGAAGTTCTTAGGCTTCATGCTGAGGATGAGCTGCTTGAGGCGTGCTCGCTCCTCGTGTGATTCGATCTTAGCGCTGACGGATACCTTGTCGGAGAAGGGGACGAGGACGAGGTTTCGCCCTGCGATGGATATCTCAGCCGAGAGGCGTGGCCCCTTCGTGGAGATAGGCTCCTTGACGACTTGGACGAGGACATTCTGCCCAGCCTTCAGGTAGTCAGCGATCTTCCCATCCTTCGGTAGGTCAGGGAAGGTGGGGATCTTGCTCAAGGAGGGTACTGCCTTGGTCTTCTCGATTTGCTCGAGGAAGCGCTGCTGCGCTTGGTAGATCATCCCCAGGTCGAGGTAATGAAGAAAAGCATCCTTCTTATATCCTACATCGACGAATGCTGCGTTGAGGCCAGGCATCACCTTCTTGACGCGTCCGAGATAGATATCTCCGACGGCGAATGCCAGGTCACGACGCTCGCGCTGGAGCTCTACCAGTCGTTGGTCTTCCAGTAGAGCCATCGAGATCTCCTTGGCGGAGACGTCGACGATCAGTTCACTGTTCACTTGGCGGATTCGTTAATGATAGTAGAGTAAAAAAGGAAGTAGTATAAAGTGTACGGGGGCAAGGCATACGTCTTGTGAACTGCCCTACCCCCGCGCATGTGACATTACTTCTTCTTATGTCTGTTCTTCTTTAGTCTCTTCTTACGCTTGTGCGTAGCCATCTTATGGCGCTTTCTTTTCTTTCCGCTTGGCATAGCTGCTTTTGATTATATGATTATTTACTATAGTTCGGCTTTCGATCCACTACTTGACCTTGGAGGCGAAGAGCTTCGAGGGCTTGAAGGCAGGGATGCGGCGCTTGGGGATGATGATCGTAGTCTTCTTCGAGATATTGCGAGCAGTCTTCTCTGCGCGCTCCTTGATGATGAAGCTACCGAAGCCACGGAGGTAGACGTTTTCTCCACGTACCAGAGAGTCCTTGACTGACTCCATGAACGCCTCTACCACTGCCAGAGTAGTCTCTTTATCTACTCCCGTGCTCTTGGCGATATCGCTCACCACTTCTGCTTTCGTCATAGTTGATGAAATATTTTAATTGTATGAATATCATTCTTTTTGCCCTGCAAATATACGGTAAATCTTCGAATATGCAAGGTGTACTTAGCATCAGAGAGCGGGGTAGAGACTGCACCTCCACCCCGCTCCCTTATACTTTATTTTACCTTCTACTTGCTTACTTGAGGCTCTTGAAGTAGGCGTCAAGGAGGCGCTGAGCTCCAACGAAGGAGGAAAGGCGGTCGGAGAGGATGTCGCTCTCTACCTCGGGGCGTAGGCTTCGAATAGCCTCACTCTGGTAGAAGGAGCTCTTCAGAGCCTCATTGATGCTCTCGTACATCCACCACTTGGCCTGGCGCTGGCGCTTCTCTTCGAAGTAGCCCGAGTCCGTGGCGAAGTGTCGGTACTCATCGACCATATCCCAGATCTCCTTGATGCCAAGACCGTAGAAGCCGGAATAGGTGAGGACCTTGGGTCGCCAACCCGACTCTGTAGGGGGGAAGAGGTGGAGGGCATTACGGAAGTGGGTGGCCGCAAGGTTAGCCTTGTCGATGTTATCACCATCGGCCTTGTTGATGACGATGGCATCAGCCATCTCCATGATACCGCGCTTGATCCCCTGTAGCTCGTCACCCGTACCAGCCAGCTGGATGAGGAGGAAGAAGTCTACCATAGAGTGTACAGCCGTCTCACTCTGACCGACGCCGACGGTCTCGACGAAGATCGTATCGAAGCCTGCGGCCTCGCAGAGTACGATCGTCTCACGCGTCTTACGAGCTACGCCACCGAGTGACCCTGCCGAAGGGCTGGGGCGGATGAAGGCATTTTTCTCGCGGGAGAGCTGCTCCATACGGGTCTTATCCCCGAGGATACTACCACCAGAGCGCTCGCTACTGGGGTCGATAGCGAGGACTGCCAGGCGTCGACCCTGCTTGACGAGGTGCATCCCGAAGGTGTCGATCGAGGTACTCTTCCCTGCACCTGGTACCCCCGTGATGCCGATACGCATAGACTTCCCTGCGTAGGGGAGGCAGCGCTCGATGATCTGCTGGGCGATGGCCTGATGGTCGGGGCGGTTGCTCTCGACGAGTGTCACGGCCTGACTGAGGCAGGTGATGTCGGAGCGGAGGATGCCTTCGACGAATTCGTCCACCGTATAGGTGCGGCGAGCTACGCGTCGTAGGTTGGGATTGACCATAGGCTTTGCTGCCACGCCTTGATTGACCTTGAGCCCGAGGTAGGCTGGATCATTCTCTGGGTGGTGTAGAAGCTCTTCGTTGATGTCCATATCGCTTGCTTTGAATAGTGCTTGTTTTGTGTCGGTGGTAAAGGGGCACGGGATAAGGTCGTCCCCATACTCGCGCTTTCCTTTGTCAAAGGTACGTAATTTCGTCCTGTGCCACACCCCCATTCCTTATATGTAGTTGGGGACTCCTAATAAAGCACGCGGGGTGGACCAATATTGGTCCACCCCCCGTGCTTTATCTTTTGCCTTGCTCTTGGTTAGTGCTTAGCCAGCTTCATGAAAAGCTTGGATGAGCGATTGAGGATGGGCTGGAAAAGTGCTCCGAGCAGTAGAGCGCTGATGAGGAAGGTCACGACGCTCTGGTAGGGGGAGAAGTGGAGCTTCTCTGCCAGTGCAAGCCCCAGCTGGCGTACGATCGGGTGGCTGACGAAGATCGCAGCGGAGATACCACCGACCCAAGCGAGAGGTTTATTCACACTCTGCGGAAGGAGTTGGGTGCATGAGATGCCGAGAGCACAGGCAAAGATCGGTGTTGTGATCCAAGGGAGGAAAGAGAGGCTTGTCACGAAGATCAGTGCGACCGAGACCAGGGCAATGATTCCGTATGCCGTCTTGCTCAGCTGGATATCCTCTTCATAGCGCGCATAGAGGAGACCAAGACCGAAGGGAAGGATACTCCCGACGAAGTTATTTCGTAGCCATGTCATGGTGGCTCCATCTGGTATGACGAAGGCTTGTGCGATGCTACATACGAGGATCGCTCCGACGATCACGCCCCACGAGCGACGGAAAAGGAGCAGACGATAGACCACATAAAGCTGGAGCATGATCCCGAAGTACCAGTAAGGCCCTGAGGCATAGGTGTTGTGCGAGAAGATATTGAGATTGCTGAGCATAGAAAGTTGGCTCAGGATCCCATAGATAAGTGTGGGAGGGTAGCTCTCATAAAGAGCATTCAGTAGGAGGTATGCCGCATACCCCACGATACACATCGAGAGGAGCTTGAGGTAGTGCGTCCAGATGAAGGGGAGGGGGCGGATTTCCTTGGTAGTGCGTCCATACTTCTTCTCCAGGCCGTAGGCGCTGAGGAAGACAAAGATCACGACACCATAGTGCCCAAAGAAGGAGAAAAGCTGTAGGGGGAGTCTTCCGTCGGTGTGCGATAGGTAGTTCAGGAGCTTTGAGACGTGCCAAGCTTGGTACGTGAACTCGTTCTCGAAGATCGCTCCATGCATCCAGTGCGTATAGTTGTGGAGGATGATCGAGAGGATCGCTAGGCCACGCAAGACTTGGCTATTGAGATTGATCGATCCAGACGAATCAGAAGATACCGCCGACTGATGAGACATATACTACTTGAGGAAAAGGATGATGATAGCGAAGCACTGCGAAGTGCGTACGCCGAGGAAGACTGAAGCCGATAGATCTAATTTAGATGTACCTACCTCTATAAAAGGAACGTAGCCTCACGGCTATTTAATCTATACAGGGCTAAATATAATTCTCCGCGGAGTCAGAGCTACGATGAGAGTCCAATATCAGCGGACTTTCTTAGTGCCCCCGCAGGTCTGCGAATTGTTGCGATATGCTGATACTTATCTGATTGGGGAGGGACTTTGTGCCACTGCCCCTTAAGGTAGCTACAAAGCAACCCCAGTGTAAGTGTCTGCACTTACACTGGGGCTGATGTCTTTGTGCTATGGAGTCATACTTACAGCTGGCGTACGAGTTCGCTGAAGATGCGGCCCATACGGTCGGAGGCTGCGTTGGCGGCACGTACGACATCGTCACCATCGTTGACGAAGTCATCATCGAAGTGCCAGCCTTCGTTGGTGATGACCGACATACCGAAGACGCGGATACCAGCGTGGCGTGCGACGATGACTTCGGGCACGGTGCTCATACCGATAGCGTCACCACCCGAGCGAGACCAGAAGGTGTACTCGGCAGGAGTTTCATACGAGGGACCCGTGAGGCCAACGTACACACCTTCGTGGACGTGGATGCCGAGCTCCTGAGCGATGGCCTTAGCCTTCGTGATGAATTCGCGGTCGTAAGGGCGCGTCATATCTGGGAAGCGAGGGCCAAACATCTCGACGTTGGGGCCGATGAGTGGGTTGGGGAGGTTGTTGATGTGGTCGCGGATGATCATCAGATCACCTACGCGGAAGGTCTGGTTGATACCACCTGCGGCGTTGGAGACGAGGAGGTTCTCAATGCCGAGGAGCTTCATCACGCGGATGGGGAAGGTGACCTGCTCCATGGGGTAGCCTTCGTAGTAGTGAAAGCGCCCCTGCATGCACAGCACGGTTACGCCCGAGAGGGTACCAGCGATGAGATTCCCCTTATGGCCGATAGCCGTAGAGTGTGAGAAGTGGGGGATCTGTGTGTAGGGGATGATGGTGGGATTCTCGAGCATGTCGCCGAGCTTGCCAAGGCCGCTACCGAGGATGATGGCGGTCTTGATATCCTTTGGCAGGCGTGATGCCAGGTAGTTGGCCGCCTCGTGATAGTGTTGGTCGAGCATAATAATAGGGATATATCTTGCCGAATATTGCGAATAGTAATTGCCTCAGGGGCAAAACAAATATAGCAATAATCGGGGAAGGGAGACGGCGCTATCTACTCCTTTTCTTGCACGGTGGAGTTGTAGGGTACCAGCTTCAGCTCCCCGCTTTCGTATTCGGCAAGGAATATATCTGCAGCAGACTCATATCCCATCTTTTGCAGCTCCTCGGCGAGCCACTCTTCGGTGCGGTCTACGTCATCCAGCACGCTGGTCTGTACGATGCCATCTGTGATGACAGGGTACTTGGGGTTCTCCTCGCCTCTCAGGACGATGATGAGCTCTCCATTCTGCTCGAAGACAGCTCGCTTCACGTCGCGGATGTGGTAGACCCCCTCGCGGCGTAGCTTGAATGCTACTTCGTTCGCTGTGATCTTAGCCTTGCGGCAGGCCTCTACATCGAGGACCCCGTGCTTGATGAGGACAACGGGAGCACCATCGATGAATCTCTTGATGCTATGGTTCTTCGTCTTGAGTCGTCGCAGGCCGATGATGAGGGAGGCCCAGATAGCGAGGACGGCTGCAAACTGGAGGATCGAGATGGCTGGGCTATAGATGATCCCACCGATGATACCCCCGAGTACATAGTTCTGCACCTGGTCTATCGCAGAGGTTGGTGCCAGATTGCCCTTGCCGGACTTGTTGATGACGAGGACAATGGCAAGTAAGCCCAGGAGTAGCTTCAGGAAGACGTTCAGATAGAAGAGGTCATCCGACTGGAGGTAGGAAAGTGCTGTCATATTATATGAATGAGGTGAGATTGATTAGACTGCTGTTAGAATGAGATGTCGAGGCCGGCATCGACTACATTGTAGTCCTTACGTATGTCTACGATGGGGTCTGTATCATAGATCAGGCGGTAGGCGCCTCGTATCCCGATGGTGGGCGTGATGTTGTACTTGAGATCAACGGCACCTCCGAAGCGGGCCTTTTTGAAGTAAGTGTCGGGAGTCGCTTGATGGATGGCGGTCGTCGTGAGCTCCCAGTGCTCGCCGATCTTATTCCGCATGCTGAGCGAGAGATGGCTCTTGATGCGGTGGCTGTAGGCATACTTGGGGCCATTTGCAGCGGGCATCGGGCGCTCCCACTCTTCGTATTCGTAGAATAAACCCAGTGTAGCGAACATGAGGGTCGTGGAGGAATTCAGCAGACGATAGCGCGACTGAATCCCCGTAGAGAACTTAAAGGCCATCCCTCTACTCGCAGCCCACTGAGACTCCGCGTAAGGGTAGACCTCAAAGGCATGGTCCAGCAAGTAGCGGAATTCAGCATGGATGTACCCGCCACTGAGAGTTACCTTCTTGCCATAGGAGGAGAACTCAAACTTATTCATGAGGTTGATCACTCGGCTACGCTTGATGAGCAGGTTGATATTGGCGCTATTGCGTAAGGTGAATACCTCCTCCTTCTCGGTCTGGAAGTTGAGTGAAGGGCTGATCGTACCCTGGAGTGTCTTCGTGCTATCGATGCTCATCGTCAGATTCTCAGAGAAAAGCATCTGTGCCGACGCGTGGACGGGTGCGAGTAGTATGGCGAGTATATAGAGCAATCGCTTCATATAGGATCTATTGTTCGTTCGTCTTTTGACGCTGTAAAAGTAGAGAAAAAGTGTACGCAGATTTAGCGGAGCGATATACCCAATATATAGGGAGATAGCTAGCATCTAAAATGCCATGATCGCTTGATGAATATATAGGGGAGGCTTGGTGTGAAGCGGGCTACTCCATCACCATCTTCTTATTCGACGTGGGGGAGACGACGATGCGAGTACGATGGTCGTCGTAGGTGGGCGCGAAGAAGTTGAAGCGTGGCTGTGTATACTCGGTATGGATGCCGAGGAGATCTACGAGAGCGTGTGTGAGCAGATCCGAGAGGATGCGCTTATCCCGCTGACGGCTGATCTGGCGCCAGAGGTCGGGACGCTCCTCACGGAGCTGCGGGGAGAAGTAGACGAAGAGCGGGATCTCTACGGCTCGGGGCACGAGTGCATGGCCCATCAGCTCGGGGTAGTCTTCGTCGAAGAGCGCATCGCCGTGGTCGGAGAGGTAGATGACGAGGGCATTCTCCTCGCGGTAGCGCTCGATGATCTCGTGGATGATGTAGTCGGTATAGAGAAGGCTATTGATGTAGGCTGAGATGACCAGATCCTTAGCTTCTCCCTTGTGGATGGGTAGGCTATCGGATGTGAACTTGTTGAATGCTTGGGGGTATCGCTCTTTGTAGGTCATATGCGAACCCATAAGATGGACGATCTGGAAGAGTCCTCTGGGGGAGCTCATTCGGAGACTATCTGATAGGTCTCGATGATGAAGGAGAAAGGGGAGTATGACTTCATCAAACAAGTCGGGGCGATTTGCTACACCTTCTCCGCCCAGTCCTTTGAAGAAGGCCGGATTGCCCGTGAGGATATCTGCCTGTCTACCCAGTAGGTTAGACATCGAGTACTTACCTGTGATTTCTTGATTTGCGATCCAGGCTGTAGCATACCCTGCTTGGCGAAGCACATTAATAATCGAAGGGAACTTATACCAGGGCTTTTCGCCTTGCTCCTGAGTGTAGAAGGTCAGTGAGCGCGTATTGGAGAGGATCGTTGCTGAGGCTGGCGAGACAACATTGGAGAATGGAATAAGCTCCTGAGCCTGAATTAGACTGTCTGCATAGGGGGTGTCCTGCAGAGGATAGCCATAGCAGTGCATACTGCTACGACGGGCTGATTCTCCGAGGATGAGGATGATGTTGAGTGGAGCCTTAGATATGGGGTTAATGACGACGCTATTGAGCTTGTGCTGGGAGCGGCGTATCATATCCAGCTCTGCAGCGATATGCTTCATCGCTTTGTGAGCACTAAGGGTATTGAAGATCGTGCGATCAATACCAGCGTATTCGAGTCCTCCGAAGTTGTAATGCCGACGACATAGACGGAGGTTACTATAGATGTTTTCGAGACCCACGAAGAGGGAGAGAAGTGTAATCGTAAGGCTGCAGCACAGGGTGATGCAGGAGGGATACTTCTTCCTGAAGACGAGGGATACTACGAAGGCGATGACGACGGCAGGTGTGAGCTGGCAGAGCACGCGGAGGGCTTGCTCGGCGGTGATGCTGTCGAGGAACTCACTGCCCTCACGCCAGTTGGTCGAGAGCATGATCTGTGCCAAGTCCATGTTGTAGGTCACATGGTAGAGCCCGATGAGGTAGAGCTCGTAGGCGGAGAGGGTGAGGACGACGACGGAGAAGAGGAGCCCGAGCGTGCGGGTCATCCACTTCCAAGGGGAGAGGGCGAAGAGGAGGGTCAGGAGGCTCGCCCAGCCCCCGATGCGAAGAAGCTGGCTGAGGACCAGCGGGAGCACTTCGCCCGAGGGCACCTCGGTCTGATAGGGTAGATAAGCCAGTAGCACACGTAGCTGGGCGAGGAAGACTAAGACGAAGAGCCAAAGACGCTCGCTTAGTCGCCTGCCGAGGGCTGCGTGTGCTACTCGGTGAAGTATGGAGGGAAGTCCCCGCATTTATCTGTGCTTACTGAAGAGACGCTGGGCTACCTCTCGGGCTTCCGCGATGATAGCTTCCTGCCCTGGCACGTGCTTGTCGCACATGAGGATGCGCCCATCGACGATGACGGTGTCGATGCAGCTGCTGCCCGAGGTAGCATAGACGAGGTTCGACGTGAGGTCATTCAGCGGCACGAGCTCAGGCGTATTGAGGTCGACGAGGCAGACGTCTGCCAGGCGTCCCTCTTCGATGCGCCCTGCGTTGAGGTCGAGGATGTCTGCACCCACAGCCGTAGCAGAGGCGAAGACATCATCAGCCTTGCACGCCGTGCTGTCGAAGCGCCAAGCCTTCCCGAGGAAGGAAGCGAGCTTCATCGCTACGACCATATCGAGGTTGTTCGACGAAGAGCAACCGTCCGTACCGATACCGATACGGATGCCACGGCGCTTCATCTCCTCGTACTTGAAGGTGTAGCCGCTGGCGAGCTTCATGTTGGAGGCTGGGTTGTGCACGACGGAGACGTTGTGCTTGGCCAGCAGGTCCATCTCCTCATCATCTACCCAGACGACGTGCGCCAGTACCAGATGCTCGCTGAGGATGCCGAGCTTCTCGAGGTAGCGCACAGGGCTGAGGCCGTGCTGACGGATACATTCCTCTACCTCGCCCTTGGTCTCAGAGAGGTGCAGGTGGATCTTCACGCCGTGCTCTACTGCAAACTGATGGCAGAACTGCAGCTGCTCACCGCTCACCGTATAGATGGCGTGTGGGCCGAGGGTGAAGGTGATGCGGTCACTGAACTTGCCGAAGCGCTCCATGTACTCGTAGCTACGCTTGCGGTCGAGTGCAGCACGCTCGGGGTTGCCTTGGTCGAAGAGCGTGTAGGAGAGATGTGCACGTAGCCCCATCTCTTCGACAGCCTTGGCGGTCTCCAGCGGGTGCATGTACATATCGAGGAAGCAGGTCGTGCCCGAGCGAAGCATCTCGAGGCAGGCAAGCTTGGCGCCGACATAGACGTCATGCGGAGTCATCTGCGCCTCGACGGGCCAGATGTAGTCCTCGAGCCACGTCATCAGCGGTAGGTCATCGCCGTAGCCACGGAAGAGCGTCATCGACGCATGGGTATGCGTATTGATGAAGCCGGGGATGATCGCCTTGTCTGTGCCGTCAAGCACCTCCGCTCCTACGGGAGCGGAGATACTTGGGGCGATACGAGTGATTAGGTTTCCCTCGATGAGGACGTCGGTAGTCGTCGTCCCGTGGAGGACATTCTTTATTAGGATAGAGGTCATAGATATCTATTCGGGGTGAGGAGAGCCTATCGCTTGGGGTAAATCTTGTAGAACTCGGCGACGGCTTCGATACCCTTGTAGAAGATATCCAGGGGCATATTCTCGTTGGGCGAGTGGATGGCGTTGCTCTCCAGACCGAAGCCCATGAGGATGGTCTTCACGCCGAAGACGCGCTCGAAGGCTGCGATGATGGGGATACTACCGCCACGACGTACCGCCAGAGGGCGCTTGCCGAAGGCTACTGCGACAGCCTCTTCGGCTGCCTGATAGGCGGGCAGGTCGATGGGGCAGAGGTAGGCTTCGCCGCCGTGCATAGGCGTGACCTTGACGCGGACGTACTTCGGAGCGATGCTCTCGATGTAGTCGATGAAGGCCTGGCTGACCTTGTGGTGGTCTTGGTTGGCTACGAGGCGGCAAGAGACCTTAGCATAGGCCTTGGAGGGAAGGACGGTCTTCGAGCCTTCGCCCTGATAGCCGCCCCAGATGCCGCAGACGTCGAAGGAAGGACGGCAGCTATTACGCTCGAGCGTGTGGTAGCCGACTTCGCCGAAGAGGTCATCGATGTCGAGGAACTTCTTGTACTCCTCTTCGCTGAAGGGGATCTTCGCGATCATCGCGCGCTCTTCATCCGAGAGGGGCACGACGTCATCGTAGAAGTGGGGGATGGTGATACGCCCGTCCTTGTCCTGGACCTGAGCGATGAGCTTACAGAGCTCGTTGATGGGGTTAGCGACAGCACCGCCGAAGTGGCCGGAGTGCAGGTCATGGTTGGCACCCGTGACCTCGATCTGCCAGTAGGCCAGACCGCGCAGGCCCGTGGTGAGCGAAGGCGTCTCGGCGCTGACCATGCTCGTGTCGGAGACGATGATGTTCTCAGCGCGGAGCATCTCGAGGTGCTCACGGCAGAACTGCTCGAGGTGCGTCGAGCCGATCTCTTCTTCACCCTCGAGGAGGAACTTCACATTGCACTCGACGAGTCCGAGAGCCAGAGCCGTCTCGAAGCCCTTGATCTGGATCATCGACTGACCCTTGTCGTCGTCAGCACCGCGTGCCCAGATGTAGCCGTCACGTACCTCGGGCTCGAAGGGTTCGCTCTTCCACAGCTCAAGGGGCTCGGGGGGCATGACGTCATAGTGTCCGTAGACGAGGATCGTGGGCTTGGAAGGGTCCTTCTCATAGTGCCCGAAGACGATGGGGTTACCTGCCGTCTGGTAGATCTCTACGGTCTGTACGCCGAGCTTCTTGAGGTGGTCACGCCAGTACTCTGCACAGCGCTGCATGTCGGGCTTGTGCTCGCTCTTGGCGCTGACCGATGGGATGCGGATGAGCTCGAAGAGATCCTCGAGGAAGCGAGCTTCGTGCTCGCGGATATAGTTCTTGATCTGGCTCATAATAGGTATGGGTCCAAGGGGTGAATGTATTTGTATGGGGTAGGGCAAAGGTGTGGGAGGGCTCCCGCTTTGCCCTAATAAAGGTAGGAAAAAACTCTGTCTTGTCTCCGCTACGCCTTGCTTTTCTTCGTCTTGCGTGGGGCTTTGCGGAAGTGGATATCCTCGAGCGTGAAGTAGCGCTTCGAGGGACGCAGGTGCACCTTGACCTCCTCGATGTGGACGGTGGGGTTGAACTTCTCTCCCTCTTCTACGGCGCGGCACTTGAAGGTGGCCATGAGGTGTCCCAGCCGACCATAGTCGACGATGGCGCCCTCCGAGACGAGGTCGCGCGCGGTGTCTGCGGCGAGGTTGAGGACGCTCTGCACCTCCATATAGTTGAGGGTAGTGTTGCGGGCGACGAGCGAGCAGAAGCGCTCGAAGTCCACCTGATATCGGCCTGTGGGCTGGGCGATCTGCATGGTCTTCCCGCGGTGCTTGCCGAAGGTAATCTTCTTCTGAAAGACGACGTACTGAAGTGTTTTGCTTGACATAGTATATTGCGTGGTTGGGCGAAGGAACTGAAGTGCCTGAGGTAAGGTACTTCAGTTCGCGAGATTTATTCCTTGAGCAAATATAGTTAGCTTCGGTCGAAGGTGCAACCTACTTCGGTCGAGTTTGGTTAATACTTCGGTTGACTTCCGTAATTCGATCGGTCGATTTCCCAAAATCGACCGATCGAATTCATGAAATCAACCGATCGAATTGCAAGATTCGACCGATCGATTTTGCTTGATCGACCGAATGAACTACCAGCTACGACCGCTTGAATGACGGTGTACTCAAGGAAGTTCGCTCGCGAAGCTCCTTTGCATTCGTCGTCAAGCTCCTTTCCTTTACTCACGCACTTCCTTTACTCCCTTCGCCTCCTTCCTTTACTCCCTTCGCCTCCTTCCTTTACTCCCTTCGCCTCCTTCCTTTACTCCCTCCGCCGACCTCTACGTATCTATACGACGACACCCCGCAAGGTGACTGCCTCCAGAGAAGGCAAGTCCCTTGCGGGGTGTCGTATGTATGGAGTTAGGCTAAGCCTTAGAGGCGGCGAGCACCGTCAGAGATGACGACGTCGTAGAACTTAGGCTGGATGCCGTACTTGGCTTCGTAGCGCTTCTTGACTTCGGCGATGAAGCTGTCGTGAAGCTCTTCCTTGAGGAGGTTGATCGTGCAGCCACCGAAGCCTCCGCCCATGACGCGTGAGCCGGTGACTCCGAATTCACGAGCGAGGTCATTGAGGAAGTCGAGCTCTTCGCAGCTCACTTCGTAGAGCTTGCTCATACCGTGGTGCGTCTCGTACATCTTCTCACCGACGGTCTGGTAGTCACCCTTGTCGAGGGCTTCGCAGACAGCCAGGACGCGCTCGACTTCGCCGATGACGTAGGCAGCACGCTTGTAGTCCTCTTCGCTGATTTCATTCTTCACCTCTTCGAGCTGAGCGAAGGAAGCATCGCGGAGGAACTTGATCTCGGGGTAGCGCTTAGCGAGGACGGCGACGACATTCTCGCAGCTCTCACGACGCTTGTTGTAAGCGGAGCTGGCGAGCTCGTGCTTGACGCAGCTGTCGACGAGCAGGAGACAATAGCCCTTAGGATCGAAGGGGTGCTCTTCGTACTCGAAGCTCTTACAGTCGAGGCGAAGGAGCTTGCCAGCCTTACCGAAGACCGAAGCGAACTGGTCCATGATCCCACACTTCACACCGCAGTAATTGTGCTCGGTAGCCTGACCGATCTTCGCCATATCCCACTTAGAGAGGCCGAGAGAGAAGAGGTCATCGAGAGCGAAGGCGAAGGTGCTCTCCAGTGCAGCCGATGAAGACATCCCTGCGCCGAGAGGTACATCGCCTGCGAAGACCGTGTCGAAGCCAGCGATCTTGCCGCCACGCTTCTGGATCTCACGGCATACACCGAAGATGTAGCGTGCCCAGGACTGGCTGGGTGCATCCTCTTCCTTGAGGCCGAACTCAGCCGATTCGCCGAGGTCGAGTGCGAAAGCACGGACGCGGTCCGTACCATTGGGGCGGATCTCAGCGACCATAGCCTTGTCGATAGCGCCGGGGAAGACGAAGGCGCCGTTGTAGTCGGTGTGCTCACCGATGAGGTTGATACGGCCAGGAGACGTGTAGAGGGTACCGGCTTCGCCGTAGAGAGATGCGAACTTGTCGCGGATAGCTTGTGTATTCATCTGAGTGATGGGCTTGATAGGAGTGAGTAAACGTGGTATGATAGCAGTCCCCCTGACGCACCGATGGGGTGCGGGAGGGGGACTGATGGGATTGTCCTTAGAGGACTAAGGGAGCTGACGAACCTTGTGACCTACGAGAGCGTAGTAGAGGAGGTAAGCTTCACCGATGAGGACGATGATCCAGGTGAACTGCCAACCGCCGAGGCTGTCTGCGAGGAAGCCTTGTACAAGGGGCAGGATAGCACCACCGACGATACCCATCATCAGGGCACCCGAGCCAGCGGACGTATACTTGCCGAGCTTGTCGATAGCCAGAGAGAAGATAGCCCCCCACATGACGGAGTGGAAGAGACCAGCACCAGCGAGGAGGTAAGGATTGTTCAGGACCATACCGCCGAGGACGAGGAGACCTGCGCCCAGAGAGGTGATGAGGAGCTGCTTGCTGGCGCTGATGCTGCTGAGGAAGCTACCACAGAGACGGCCGACGAGCATCAGACCCCAGTAGATGGTAGCCAGAAGTGCTGCATCCGAAGGCTCGAAGTTGAGGCTCTTACCATAGAGGTTGATGTTGTTCCCGATACAGACTTCGACACCGACATACATGAAGATAGCGACGACACCGAGGGCGAGGTGTGAGAAGCTCCATACGCTCTTTTCGAGGACTTCGCCTTCCTTCTTCTCCGTGCTTGCGATCGCGGGGAGGTGGAGCTTCGAGAGCGCTGCGATGAGACCACCGACGAGGACGATGAGTACGAGGAAGGGGATGTAGAGCGAGCTCAGCGCGATGTCCAGACCGCTCTTACCTGCGAAGATGACCGAAGCCACGAGGATAGGAGCGATGGTAGCCATCGTAGAGTTGGCCGTACCAGCGATAGACTGACGCGTGACACCCGTAGTACCCTTCACGTCACAAGCGACGATGTAGGGGTTCAGTACTGCCTGCAGGAAGGTCATAGCAGAGCCTGCTACGAAGCCAGCCAGAAGGAAGATGTAGTAGGCCACGGGGATGATGACGACGTTAGGATCGTCCGTAGCAGCCTGGAACTTTACGAGGTCTACTGACTCGAAGACATAGGCTGAGAGCTCATACAGTCCGAAGGCAGCGATCAGCCCAAAGAGACCCGTGATTAGGGTGTTCTTATAGCCCTTCTTCTCGATGCACTTGGCGCTGGGGATACCCATAGCAAGGTAGCCGAGGAAGAAAGCGAAGGTGATCAGCGTGGTGAGCGCATTGGTGAGCGAGCCCGATTTCTGCAGGAAAGCGGCCTGCATAGGTGCTTGGAACTGCCCGTTCAGGTTCGTGATCAGACCGACGAGGGCCATGAGCACGACCATGATGATGAACGGCACCAGATAGCTCTGAGTCTGTTTCTGTTGTGTCATTGCTTACTGTTTATGTGAATGGATTTTGTTTGTTAGCTGGCTAAGCTTCGAGCGTGAATCGGAAGATCGTCGTCGAGCGGAAGGTCTCTCCGGGATTCAGACGCGTCGAAGGGTATTCGGGCTTGTTGGGGCTGTCGGGATAGTGCTGCGTCTCTAAGCAGAGTGCGGCACGTGCCGGATAGCGGTGATCGTGCTTCCCGCGGAGGTTGCCGCTCATCCAGTTGCCCGTGTAGAGCTGTACACCAGGCTGGTCGGTGTAGACCTCCATGACGATGCCCGTCTTGGGTGAAGAGCAGCGCGAGGCAATAGCGAGCTTGCCCAGCTCCTTGTCCAATATATAGGTGTGGTCATAGCCACGTGCCCAGCGAAGTTGGTCGGTATCCGTGTCGATACGCTCGCCGATGAGGTGGGGCGTAGAGAAGTCCATGGGCGTACCTGCTACTGCAGCGGGAGCGCCATAGGGGATAGCCGTCTCGTCGGTGGGGAGGTATTCCTTAGCGAAGATCTCTAAGGTGTGATCGTGTACCGAAGGATCGCCTTCGCCTGAGAGGTTGAAGTAGGCGTGATTGGTGAGGTTCACTACCGTAGGACGCGTAGTGGTAGCCTCATACTCGATGCAGAGCTCGCCGTCATCGGTGAGCGTGTAGACGACGCGTACAGTGAGCTGGCCTGGGTAACCTTCTTCGCCGTCGGGGGAAGTGTAGGTGAAGGCGACCTTGTTAGGAGCCAGCTCTTCGCCATCCCAGATGACGGCATTGAAGCCCTTGAGTCCACCGTGCAGGCTGTTGGGGCCATTATTGATGGGGAGCTCATAGCTTGTGCCATCGATGGTGAAGTGACCTCGGGCGATACGATTCGCATAGCGCCCGCAGATAGCACCGAAGTAGGCTTCTTCGCTGTGGATATATTCGTCGAGACTGTCGTGACCGAGGACGACGTCTGTATAACCTGTGCGGCTGGGGACCACGAGTGAGACGAGCTTAGCACCTTGGTTGATGAAGTGCGCTTCGGCTCCTGCCTTATTGATCAGAGTGTAGAGCTGGACGGCTTTACCGTCTACAACTCCACGAAAGGCCTCATGGGAGAGCCCGGCTTTATTCTGCTGCATCGTTAGTTTGTAGTTAGTTGGCTGTGAAAGCCACTCAATTGAAGCTTTAACGTGGTCAAATATACGAATAAGTACGCATACAGCCACGGCTCTTGGTACTTTGTCTTGGAGCGGAATGAATAGATAAGCCGACGCCCCGCATCAAGTACTTGGTGCGGGGCGTCGGCTTGTATTTGGTAGGGAGTGCAGGCTACTTCTTCGGGGTGTAGAGACGCATGCTCTTGATGATGACGTTTTTCAGCGGGCGGTTGTTGTCATCCGTCTCGACGCGCTGGATCTTATCCACGGTGGCCCAGCCATCAAGCAGACGGCCAAAGACGGTATATCCGCCATCCAGATGCGCTGCACCGCCCTGGAGCTTGTAGGCTTCGCGCTGCTCGGGCGTGTACTTCCACGAGCGACCAGCTTCCATCTCGTCCAGATCCATGTCTGTATAGTACTTCCCCGTGACGATATAGAACTGGCTGAAGGAGGACTTCTTCTTGGGATTGGTGTCATCTCCCTCGCGGGCAGCACCGATATAGCCACGGACGTGGACGAACTTCTCGGGCATGATCTCTGCCTTTATCGTCGCTTCGTCGGAGTCGCCGGGGAGGGACTTCTCGCGGGAGAGGCCACGGGTCTTTAAGTTCCCAGCTTGGATCATGAAGTCCTTGATTACGCGGTGGAACTGTACACCGTCAAAGGCATGTTGTCTGACGAGCTTGAGATAGTTGTCACGGTGGACAGGCGTCTCGTTGAAGAGCTCGATAATGAAGTTACCCTTCGTCGTCTCTACGAGGATCTGGGGGCGCTGCTCGCTCTGTGCGCTGACGATAGAGCTTAGGCTAAGGGCACAGAAGAGCGCGAGTAAGGGGCGGAAAAGCTGTCGCATGGAGTGTGTGATGTGTGAGATTAGGGGAGGAGTGGCATGCTGTCGTTGGACGCATCAGCTGTGGTGATGAAGGCCTTGGGGTCAAGATCCTTGACGAGCTTCTTGAGCATAGCGAAGTGCTTACGCTCGATGATGATGAAGAGCACCTCACGGGGCGTGCCCGAGTACATCCCTTGGCCGTGGAGGAAGGTGCCACGCACGCCGATTTGTCCGATGAGTACCTCGCGAAGCTCCTGCGGTTTGTCCGAGATGATGAAGACCGACTTGTGGGGATTCTGAGGCTGGAGTGCGTCGACGACCTTGCTGTAGACGAAGATAGCGATCCACGAATAGAGGGGGACACGCCAGTCTTGGAAGACCCACAGCCCCAAGAGGACGATCAGCGAGTCGATGAGCATGATCAGGGTACTGACCTTCGTGTTGAACGCACGAGATAGTACGCGTGCCAAGGTATCGGTACCAGCGCAGGTACTTTGTGCCGTGAAGATCATCCATACACTTACTCCGAGCAGGGCCCCGCCGTAGAAGCTACAGAGAATAGACTCTTCGACGAGCGGACGACCGCCTGACCACGTCTCGATGAGGTCAGAAAAGAGAGCGACGAGGACGAAGGTCACGACGGTCTTGACTGCGGTGATCTTCCCAAGTCCCTTCATTGCCAGGAGGAAGAGCGGGATGTTGAAGACGAGTGCAATGGTACCAAGTCCCAATTCCAGCTCAAAGAGGCTGCGAGCGACCTCGCGGATGACGAGCGCTAAACCATAGACACCGCCCGGGCTAATATGTGCTGGGGCGAGGAAAAGACTGTAGCCAATGGCCAAAATGAAAGAGCCGAAGACGATGAGAAAGGCATCGAGCAGGAGCTGCTTCTTCGTTGTCGGAGCGGTAGGCATAGTGTATGAGGTAGATGTTTCTCTCACAAAGATAATTCCTCTGGTTGATTCTGCAGCCTCCCGAAGGGAGATCCCGCCGAAGCTACCTGACGAAGCTACTGGAAGTGATATGACTTCGCCTCAGAAGTTATATTACTTTCACTCAAAAGTTATATTACTTTTCACTGAATGTTATATTACTTTTCAGCGAAAGTTATATTACTTTTTCCAGCCCCTCCGAAAGCTTTGTGTAGACAGGCTTTGTAGAGTCCTCCCGAATTGTCTTCTGACCCGACAAAAAACGCCTTCCCCTCCCTTCGCCCGAGAGCGAAGGAAGGGGAAGGAAAAGCGCTGTTTCAGCCGCGCTATGAGCTGAATTAGATGGAGAGCGAAGCGGTGAACTGGACGTTGCGCCCTTCGGCGGGGATGAACTGCGTACTGTTGATCGTCGTACTGTAGTAGACGGTGTCGAAGAGATTGTTGACATTCAGCTGCAGGCTCAGCGCCTTCATAGGCGAGAAGCTTACGACGGTGTTGAAGATCGTACTGGGATCGATCTTATAGATATTGGTCTCGTCGGAGTAGAAGCTGCCCGTGTGGATCGCACCGAAGCCCAGTCTCAGGACGGTCTCGCTACTGAAAGCAGCATTGTAGAAGGCCCAAGCGGAGACCTTATCACGAGGGACGCGCTTGAGGCGATTGCCAGCGGTGACGTTTTGCGTGAAGTTGCTCGACGTGTATTCGGCGATACGCGCGTCGGTGAGCGAATAGCCGAGGTTGAAGTCAAAGGCAGAAGAGGGCGCGTAATTCATCTCCAGCTCGACACCCTTACTGATGGACTTACCGATAGGACCACCGATCTTGCGGCCGTCGGCAGCTACACCGAGGTTGGTGCGGACCATATTGTTCAGCGTGATATGGTAGGCGGCGGCGTGAAGTGAGAGTTGGTCGCCGAGATCCAGATGTAGGCCGGCTTCCCACTGGCGACCCGTCAGCGGCTTGAAGCTCTTGAGCTCTTCGGCACTCATCTCATGTCCGTCAGCAGCCATATAGACTACCTCGGGTGAGAGGGTGATGCGCTGGGGCTTGAAGAAGGAGGACACGGAGCCGTAGACGTTGAAGCTGGGCGTGATGTTGTACACAGCGCCGAGGCGATAGGTCAGTGCGGCATTCGTAAGTATCTGGTCGGTGGTGCGATCGAGGAGCTTGCGGTCATCCGTATTGTAGATGCCGAAGTCACGACGGAAGAAGTCCATACGTACCCCCGCAAGGAGTCGCAGATTCTGCCACGTCATGAAGTCCTGCAGAGATACCCCATTGACCAGGTCCTTGAAGACCTGCATACGGCGGTACTTCATATAGATCGGGCCCTGATCGAGGATAGGATCCTTCAGCGTCACGATAGATCCGACGCCAGCACCGGTATAGAGTGCGCGGTCAGAGCGACGAAGATCCATGTAGGAGAAGTTGTGAGCGGCGAGGATCGCGTGGCTGGTATTCCCCCAACGTAGACGTCCCGTCAGCTCGATCTGATTCTGTGCCGTCATCGTACCGTAGGCAAAGCCGAAGCCATCACGCTCTACGCGGTCGATGAGTACAGGTACCTTCGTCGTGCCGTTGAGGTAATAGTGCTTGGCACCGGTGGCTTTTGCTCCCGTGAGATAGTTCAGCCCGTCGGTAGAGTAGTAGTTGAGGCTATCGTAAGCGAAGAAAGCGTGCTCAGAGAGTCTCCAGCGCTCATCGATCGCGTAGTTGTACTTGGCGTGGAACTTGACCGTCTTATTCGTCAGGAACTCATTGGGGTCGGTGTAAGCTCTCGAGGCAGGTTCGCTGCTGGGGAAGGTACCTCGCTTGTAAGCCAGCTCATCGGTTGTGCTATCATAGACGTCCCACTTGAGGTGAGGCTGACCATAATCGCCACGGAACTGGTCATGGCTGATGATCGCAGCGAAGCCAAGCTTGTGCTTGGGCGAAAGCTTAATGTCGATAGCGGCATGTGCATTGGCGATCTTCGTGTAGTTACCACGCCAGCCATCACTGGTCGAATACTCCACGTCGGCGCGTGCATTCGCCTTGCTTGAGATCGCACTTGTCCCGCCAGCAGTGATACGATGCGTGCCGTACGAGCCGATGGTGTAGCTCGCGTCGAAGGCTGGACGGGCCTTAGGTTGCTTATTGATGATGTTGATGACACCACCGAGGGCGGAGTGACCTACGCTCATCGAGGCAGCACCCTTGAGTACTTCGATGTGGTCTACCGCTGCCATCCCCGTGAGTGGTGCTGATTGCCAGAGCGCATGACGCTCGTCGCGCATCCCATCGTTGAGGACGACGGACTCGTAGAAGCCTCGGAGGAAGAACATATGGAAGCCACCATAGTCCTTGAATGCCCCTACACCTGGGACCGTCTGCATAGCTTGTGCGGGATCGGTGTAGCCTAAGAGGCGGAGCTTCTCAAGAGGAAGGATATTCGTCGTCAGGGGGATCTCACGGCGTGGAGCGGGGATCTTGACGACTGTACTCGGTGCCATCACACGGGCACCACGTACTACGACTTCGCCGATGACCTGAGCCGAGTCGGCTGAGTCTGTAGTCTGGCCTGCCAGCGTCATAGGTAACGCCAGCGCTATGAGGCAGATAAATCGCTTCATGATGTACAGGTTTTGGTTTGTATAAATAGGCTTGGCGTCTGCTGGGGATAGGAGTGCACGCATTCACGTGCTGGGAGCTCCCTCCCGCGAGGCTGTCGCAAAGGTATAGCTTTCTCGTGAGAGGAAAATAAATGCGCAGGGCTGTCAACTGACAGTCCTACGCATCTATATAATAATAGGTATAGCCTCTCCCTAAAGTACCTCGAGCTGGGCGAAGCGCAGCAGGAGCTTCTTCGTTTCGCCGGTGTCGAAGGTGACGGTAGCCTTGGCATTGTCGCCACGACCTTCGAGCTCGTCGATGACACCCGCACCGAAGCGCTTGTGCACGACGCGTCCGCCGACAGCGAGCGCACCGATACGCTTGTGCTTCTCCTCAGGTGTGTCGCTCGCCTCTCTGCGCTCGATGAGGACACGGCGCGAAGGAGCGGGAGGCGCCGAACGGAAGACAGGGTGGTCGGAGAAGTCCGTCGGGAGGTCACCACCTGCGGGACGTACTGCCTTGGGGCGGTCCCAGGGCGAGGCGTGACTGCTTAGCCCTGAGTCGAAGGTCACTAATTCCTTGGGGAGCTCACGGACGAAGCGGCTGGGACGGCTGAACTCCGTGCGCCCATTGCGGAAACGCTCTCTCGCATAGCCGATATGACAAGTCTTCTCAGCACGCGTCAGGGCGACGTAGAACAGTCGACGCTCTTCCTCCAGCTCCTTGCCCGTATTGCTCATCATCGAGGGGAAGAGATCTTCCTCCAGCCCTACAATAAATACGTGAGGGAACTCCAGCCCCTTCGCCGAGTGGACGGTCATCAGTGTGATGCAGTCCTCATCGTTGCCCGTCTTGTCTTGGTCGGTCATCAGCGCGATCTCGCTGAGGTAGACACCGAGTGAGGGCGTCTGATCGGCCTCGAGAGCGGCGTGGATGTATTCGTCGATACCACCGAGCAGCTCCTGGATGTTCTCCACGCGAGCCTTGCCTTCGCTGGTGGTGTCGCTCTTGAGGTCGGCGAGGATGCCCGTCTCATTGATCACGCGCTCAGCGATCGCATAGAGGTCATCCTCCTGCTGGTTGTAGGTGCGTAGGTCATCGAGGAGGGCAGCGAAGGCTTGTAGTCGGGCAGCGGTGGGCTTATTGACCTCGACACCATAGGCGAGGGGATCACGGAGGATCTGCATCATCGGCAGGCCTTGCTGTGAGGCGGCCTGACGTACACGCTGTACAGTCGTGTCGCCGATGCTTCGCTTGGGGTAGTTGATGATACGCAGGAGAGCCTCCTCATCCAGCTCGTTGACCAAGACGCGGAAGTAGGCGACGACGTCCATGATCTCCTTGTGGTCGAAGAACGAGCGCCCGCCATAGATGCGGAAGGGGAGTCCTACACGGCGGAAGACCTGCTCGAGGGTACGGCTCTGCGCATTGGTGCGGTAGAGGATAGCCACCGAGCTGTAGGGATTGCCATCACGATGAAGACGCTGCACCTCGTCGGAGACCCAGAGAGCTTCGAGGTCACCCGTGAGCGCCTCATGTACGGTGATAGGCTCACCGACAGACTCCTCCGAGAAGACATCCTTGGGGATCTGGTACTCATTATTTGCGATGATCTGCCCCGCAGCCTTGACGATGGTCTGCGTGGAGCGGTAGTTGCGCTCGAGCTTGAAGGTGCGGGCGTTGGGGAACGTCTTCTCGAAGCTAAGGATATTGTCCAAGTTCGCCCCGCGGAAGGAGTAGATACTCTGGGCATCATCGCCGACGACGAAGATAGCACCCTTGTCCTGCATCAGCTGGCGTGCGATCATATACTGGGCGAAGTTGGTATCCTGATACTCGTCGATGAGGAGGTAGTCGATGCGGTCCTGCCAGAGCTTCAGTACATCGGGATGCTGGCGGAAGAGGATATTGATCTGCAGCAGGAGGTCATCGAAGTCCATCGCATTGGAGCGCTTGAGCTCAGCCTCATAGTGCTGGTAGATCTCGTAGAGCTTCGGCAGGCCACTCTTCGCATCGTACTTGAGGAAGTCAGTGTAGGAGGCGTAGGCACTGGCGGTGATGAGGCGGTTCTTCGCCGAGGAGATGCGGTTGTGCACGACATTGGGCTTGTAGACCTTGTCGTCGAGACCGAGCTGCTTGATGATGGCCTTGATACGGCTACGGCTGTCGGAGGTGTTGTAGATCGAGTAGTCCGAGGTGTAGCCGAGTAGGGGAGCATGCTGGCGGAGGATCTTCCCGAAGATCGAGTGGAAGGTGCCCATATGGATCTGCCGAGCTACCGAGCCGACGTGGCGGGAGATACGTGCCTGCATCTCACGGGCGGCCTTGTTGGTGAAGGTCAGCGCCATGAGACCTGCGGGGTGATAGCCCGAGTCTAAGAGATAGAGGAGCTTGTAGACGAGGACGCGGGTCTTGCCGCTGCCTGCGCCAGCGATGACCAGTGCAGGGCCATCGTTGTAGACGACGGCAGCACGTTGGGCTTCGTTGAGCTCACTGAGGTAGGGTAGGTCGAGGGTATCACTTGCACTCATGACGAGAGGGGTATATATAATAATGTAGGGGAGGGCTTATATGCCGAGCTCTTGCTTGGGGAGCTAAGGGCTTCTTTTGCCCCGCAAAGGTACAGCGAATCTCTCCATAATATATAGGTATGAGCCCCACAATGCGGTTGCATTGCGGGGCTCACTGCTCTTAGGGCATCGCTGTCTCTGAGCTACAGCTTAGTGCTGTATACTACGATGGCTGTGCCAGTCTCTACGCAAGCGATGGAGGAGGCGACGCGTGAGGCGTACCCCTTCGGGGATAGCTCCGACGAGGAGTATGAAGAGAAAGAGACTGGGAAGACGATCCTTCCAGTTGTCACCAGCGGACTCTGCATAATAGAGTAGCCAAGCGAGGAAGGCGTAAAGGATAGTGAGTAGGATTCGCTCCATAGGCATTATAAATTGTGGATTCAGTTGAGCTGTATGAGGGGAGCCTGAGGGCAAGTGCGTAGGTTGGTGCCAAGGCTCACCCTGCGAAAATAGTACATTATTATTATATAGATGCTTATCCTATCGAGCGCCTTGTCGGCAGAGCCTCTTCGGCAAGGTCTGCTGACCTATATGAGCCTGTTGCAGCGAGTCCTGTCCTCTATTTAGAGTGCTAAGGCATCGCACGCCCAGCTCCCCGATATACCTCTCCGAAGAGATACCCAAGCCCTTCGCCTTATCGCGAGTATTCCTCTTATTCAGCGGAGGGAAAAAGTGTCCTTCTCGTGAAGAGAAAAGCGTTTGCCTGTAGTGGGTTTTCTCTATCTACGTACGTAGTCTTAAAGACCAGGCACGTCAATCCAAATATCCATGTACGTAGATATTAGATCCATGTACGTAGCCCAAACTTATCTACCACTCGTCCGCAACTTTTATCCCTACGCAGAGCAACAACCTAATATGAGTCAATGCTCAGACCTATATAGATCGACGTCGTGACCTATACTGCTCCGTGCGATGACCAATACTGGTCCGTGTGATGACCTATATAGGTTCGCCCGCCGACCAATATAGGTCGGTAACACTCCCTTATGCGAGGTGGTACGATAGGCTCATGGAGAAGTCTCTTAGCTTAGTGGGGATGAGGGGGCTGTCAAAGGCGAGACAGAGAGCCGATTTATTCGTAACTTTGTGTACTATACATTCTTTCATGGTAGGCTCTGCTCGGGTCTTCCTTTCATTTATTAGATGCAAGACTTAGATATTCGTGGTGCCCGCGTGCACAACCTTAAGGACGTGGATGCTCACATCCCTCGCTACTCGCTGACAGTCTTCACCGGCCTGAGTGGTAGCGGGAAGTCCTCCTTGGCATTCGATACCATCTACGCTGAGGGTCAGCGCCGCTATATCGAGACGTTCAGCTCCTATGCCCGAGGCTTCCTTGGTGGAGGTCTCGAGCGCCCTGATGTCGATGAGATCACAGGCCTCGGCCCCGTCATATCTATCGAGCAGAAGACCACGAACCGCAATCCCCGCTCTACCGTCGGGACCGTCACGGAGATCTACGACTTCTTTCGCCTCCTCTATGCACGCGCAGGTACCGCTATATCGTACCTCTCGGGCAAGCCTATGGTGCGCTATACCGAGGAGCAGATCCTGGAGCTCCTCCTGGAGCGCTATGAGGGAAAGAAGGTCCTCCTCTTGGCCCCCGTCGTCAAGCAGCGTAAGGGGCATTACAAAGAGCTCTTCGAGCAGCTTCGTAAGAAGAGCTTCCTCACCGTCCGCGTCGACGGGGAGCTACGAGAGATCACCTACGGCATGAAGCTCGACCGCTACAAGCTCCATAGCGTCGAGGTACAGACCGACAAGCTCACTATAGCGGAGAAGAACCGCGACCGCCTACTTGCCAGCCTCCGCCTGACCCTCAAGGAGGGCGACGGGGTGATGATGCTCCAGGAGATCGCCACAGGCGAGGTCGCTTACTTCAGCCGCCATCTGATGGACCCCGAGACGGGGCTGTCATACAACGAACCCGCACCCCACAACTTCTCCTTCAATTCGCCCAACGGCAGCTGTCCGCGCTGTAAGGGCCTCGGCGAAGTGCGTGTCATCGACCTCGATAGCATCGTGCCCGACCGCACGAAGAGCATCTATGCTGGGGGCATTCTCCCCTTAGGGAAGTACCGCCGTACGCTGGTCTTCGCCCAGATCGAAGCCCTCTGCGCTAAGTATGAGGTCTCGATCAAGGATCCTATCTCCCAGCTGCCCGATGATCTACTCACAGAGATCGTCGAGGGTAGTGAAGAGGACTTAGTCCTGCTGGACGACCGCTTCACAGAGCTGCGTGGCGTACCCCTCTCCTATGATGGCCTCGGTGCCTACCTTATGGCACAGAGCGAAGAGGAGGAGAGCCCCCGAGATGCGGAGAAGTGGATGGCACAGTTCACCCGCACAGAGGTCTGCCCCGAGTGCCATGGCGGACGCCTGAACAAGGAAGCCCTGCACTACTTCATCGGCGGGAAGAATATCGGTGAGGTCGCTTCGATGGAGCTGACGTACCTGGCCTCTTGGCTTGAGGGGCTGGAGGATAAGCTGACGGATCAGCAGCGCACCATCGCTACCGAGGTACTCAAGGAGATCCGTACCCGTCTGTCCTTCCTCCTGGATGTGGGCCTCGGCTACCTCTCTATGAACCGCATGACCGCCTCCCTCTCAGGGGGCGAGAGCCAGCGTATCCGTCTGGCGACGCAGATAGGTACTCAGCTTGTCGAGGTGCTCTATATCCTCGATGAGCCGAGCATAGGCCTCCACCAGCGAGACAATGTGCGCCTCATCCATTCGCTGCAGAAGCTCCGTGATCTGGGGAATACCGTCATCGTCGTTGAGCATGACAAGGATATGATGCTCGAGGCAGACCATATCATCGATATGGGGCCGAAGGCTGGCCGCCTCGGTGGTGAGGTCGTCTTCTCAGGCTCGCCTGAGGCGATGATGCGTGCAGGTACGCTGACGGCACGCTATATCAGCGGTGTCGAGACCATCGAGATCGCCCCTGAGCGTCGTCCGATGACCGAGCGTCAGCTCCGCCTGACAGGTGCGCGTGGCAATAACCTCCGTAGTATCGATGTCAGCCTCCCACTGGGTACCATGATATGTGTCGCTGGGGTATCGGGGAGTGGTAAGAGCACGCTCATCAATGAGACCCTGCTGCCTATCCTCAGTCAGCACCTCTATTCATCGCTGAAGGATCCACTGCCCTACGATAGCATCGAGGGGCTGGAGTACGTCGACAAGGTCGTCGCCGTAGACCAGTCGCCTATCGGCCGTACGCCCCGTAGCAATCCCGCGACTTATACGGGCGTCTTCACCGATATCCGTAACCTCTTCGTGGGGCTTCCCGAGAGTAAGATGCGCGGCTACAAGCCTGGACGCTTCTCCTTCAACGTCTCGGGCGGGCGCTGTGAGACCTGCTCAGGGAATGGCTACAAGACCATCGAGATGAACTTCCTCCCCGACGTCTTCGCTCCCTGCGAGGCTTGTCACGGACGTCGCTACAATAGAGAGACCCTCGAGGTGCGCTTCAAGGGTAAGTCCATCGCCGACGTCCTCGACATGACGATCAATGCGGCGGTGGAGTTCTTCGCCCACGTCCCCCATATCCTCAAGAAGCTTCAGGTCCTGCAGGATGTAGGCCTCGGCTATATCAAGCTCGGGCAGTCCTCGACGACCCTCTCTGGCGGAGAGAGTCAGCGTATCAAGCTGGCCTCCGAGCTCGCTAAGCGCGACACGGGTAAGACCGTCTATATCCTCGACGAGCCGACTACGGGTCTGCACTTCGAGGATATCCGTGTCCTCCTCGGCATCCTCAATCGCCTCGTCGATCGCGGGAATACCGTCATCATCATCGAGCATAACCTCGATGTCCTCAAGAGTGCTGACTATATCATCGAGATCGGTCCCGAGGGTGGAAAGGACGGTGGGCAGCTGCTCTTCGCTGGTACTCCCGAGGCTTTGGCAAAGGTCAAGGACAGCCCTACGGCACCTTTCCTCGCCGACGAACTCAAGCTTGCTGGCCGTAAGAAGGCTTCACACAAATAGTAATAGTATGTTGTATTGAATAAACCCTTACCCCTAACACTATAACCACCACACCCATGAAACTTGGAAACCGTTTATCCAACAAGATCTGTCCCGACAACATGACGATCGAGGAGTGGCAGGTAGCCCTCCGCCGTGAGAACGCACGCGAGAGTGACTTCACCGTGGAGCACCTCGACAAGAACCGCATCTGGGGTGACTACCTCGTCTGTAGCAGCACCGGCCGCTACCGTGTCGCCTTCCGTGGCGTACAGAGCGATCGCAACTTCTGCTCCTGTCTGGACTTCCGTACCAATGGTCTCGGTACGTGTAAGCACCTCGAGGCGGTATCGCTCTTCCTCGAGGAGCACGTCCCAGGCTACCCCTGGGCTGGCCTGAGCTATGCTGCCGAATACTCCTCTATCTATGTCAGCTACAAGGGCGGGCGTAGCATCCGCCTCCGTGTAGGCGATGCGTACCGTGCCGAGTACGAGCGTCTGAAGGAGAAGTACTTCTCTCCCGAAGGGATCCTCCCCGAGAGCAACTATCACCTCCTTGAGCAGATCTGTGAGGAGGCACTGGCGATCTCATCCTCTTTCCGCTGCTACGAGGATGTGCAGGAGTTCGCCGAGGAGTGTGCCCAGCTCCATCAGTGGAAGACCGAGCTCAGCTCTGCCTATCCCGAGAAGGCCATCCCCTGGGATAAGAAGCAGATCAACCCTGCTTACTCCGAGGTCGAGCACCTACTCTATGACCTTTGCTTGAATGGCTTTGGCTTCATCGTCGGCCTCAAGCATCCCTTCTACATGCACCTCTTGGCCCGCCTCGTCGAGGAGGTCTATCAGGGTGAGGTTGAGCGTAACAAAGGCTATATCATCGTAGGGAATGAGACCGATGTCCTACTCTGGCAATCCATCCTCCTGCAGTACAGCGAGTACATCCATCTGCCTGTGCAGGTGGTCTCACAGCAGACCTTCCTCAAGCAACCCATACAGCAGGGGGCGAAGGCAACCTTTGTCTACGTCAATGATGCCGACTGCTTGAAGGAGTGGAAGAACCCCGTCTCGCTCGCCATCAAGCGCCTTGAGATCAAGCATCTCTACATGCATGTCGAGACGCTTCAGCACTTCACACCTGTGCAGCTCTCCTCGATCCTGCAGCACATCAATCCCTTCATCATCGGGCCCTTCTACAAGTTCATCCACACGTACCGCCCGATGTTCCCCCTTCGTGAGCGTCAGGACTTCCTCCCCCCCGAGATGCAGCCCTTCACATTCTTCGTGACGCAGGTGCTCTTGACGGCGCTCGTCCTACCCTCGGGAGATGCTCCTTCGTCGGCTCCTCTGCCGGTAGAGGAGATGCTGACCCCTGAGACGCGTGTGACGAAGTTCCTCTCCCTGCTCGGCGAGATCCTCGACGACCCGAAGTCTACCGAGATCCTTCGTGAGCGGATCGCCCGTGGTGCTGGCTTGCGGTAGCTTGTCTAAGTAGTCTATTTAGATTACCTTTGCACTCAATTTGTTAGGGTGTTGTGGACGGAGATCTCACCTCCTTGCCCGACCCGACAGATATTACGATCCGCATAGTATACATTAAAATAATAAAAGACGAATGGCTGTATCGATTAAGCAGACCTCCGATGTAGCAGCTGTCATCACCGTCCAGGTGAGTGCAGCAGACTACCAACCCCAAGTAGATAAGGCACTGAAGAACTATCAGAAGAATGCTTCTATCCCTGGCTTCCGTAAGGGCCACGCGCCCCTCGGCCTCATCAAGAAGCAGGTAGGCACCTCGGTCAAGGTCGAGGAGATCAACCGTGCTGTCGTCAGCGCCCTCTTCGGCTATATCGACGAAGAGAAGCTCCAGATCCTCGGCAATCCCCTGCCCGTAGAGGACGCTAAGGAGTACGACTTCGCTACGGAAGAGAACTTCGAATTCTCCTACGACGTAGCCCTCGCTCCTAAGATCGAAGCTAAGCTCGAGAAGAAGGACAAGCTCACCTACTACCGCATCGTCGCTACCAAGGAAATGGAAGACGAGCAGATCAAGCGTATGCTTGAGAACGCTGGTAAGCAGATCGAAGCTGACACTGTAGAGGACAACGACGTCGTCTACGGCCGTGCCATCGAGCTCGCTGATGGTCAGACTAAGGAAGGCGGTATCGAAGCTGCTCAGGCGCTGATCCTCCCCCGCTTCACTAAGAGTGAAGCTGAGAAGGCTAAGCTCATCGGTGCTAAGCTCGGTGATACGATTACCTTCGAGCCCTTCGCTCTCTATGACGGTCAGGCTGCTGAGATCGCTTCACTCCTCCAGATCGAGAAGGAAGCTGTCCCCGCCCTCGATGGTGTAGCCTTCTCCTACCAGATCACGAAGATCTCACGCCGCGAAGCTGCTGAGCTCAACGATGCCTTCTTCACCGAAGCCTTCGGCGAAGGTAGCGACATCCGCAGCGAAGAAGCTCTGCGTAAGAACATCCAGGAGAGCTTCGCTGAGCAGTTCGCTACCGAGAGCGACTTCAAGTTTACGCGTGACCTGCGTGCTCTCCTTCTGAAGAAGGCTGGCAAGGTAGCTTACGACGAAGCTCTGCTCAAGCGCATCTTCCTCGCTCGCAACGCTGAGGCTAAGGTCGAAGATCTCGATCGTGACATGCCACAGATCCTCGATGACATCACCTTCGACCGCATCAAGGGTCAGCTCCTTGAAGCTGCTGGTGTGCAGATCTCTGATGAGGACCTCAATAAGTTCGCCCTTATCGTAGCTAAGAACCAGTTCGCTATGTACGGCATGACTTCTGTGCCCGACGAACTGCTCGAGAACTACGCTCAGAGCATGCTCAAGGACGAGCGCACGAAGGAGAACCTCATCGACCGCGTCGCTGACTCCAAGCTCGCTGCTATCGCTAAGGAAGCGATCACCGTCACTGAGAAGGAAGTATCTCCCGAAGACTTCAACAAGCTGATGAGTGAAGACAAGAAGGCTTAAGCCTCGCTGTCCTCCCAGCAGATATATAGACAGAAGCCCCGTCGCAGATCCCTGCGGCGGGGCTTTTTGTATTATCTGGTATCGAGAGATTGGTATTTAATAAGAAGTTTCCTACCTTTACCGCAAAGATAGACAAGGAGAGACACACCGACACACCCACGCGATCCTCTCCGACCAACGCATTTCCCTCACCGACGTACCTCCTCCCTATGGCTGAGCGATAGTCTTAAACACATGCCCTGAGTACCTTTTCATTATAGTAAGAGTAGGCACTCCGAGTAGACCCGCACAGCCGTACCATCCTCCCTCAGACCCTCCCTTCCCGGTGCGAACACCAACCTACACGAGTAGGGGAGAGCCTTTAGTACACACCTTGATGTGTATCTCATCACCCTCCAGCAGGGGGCGGATGAGGTCCACTCTACCCGTCGTCAGATCCCATCCGTTTCACCTTAGTTACCCAAAGACGCAAATGAAGAAGAGTTTACTCTTACTCCTATTCCTAACTCTTTCGATAGGAGTAGCATGGGCTCAAAAGAAGCAGATCACCGTCAAGGGGATCGTCCTCGCTGTGGAGGACAAAGAGCCCATCGTCCCGGCCTCAGTCCAGTCTGTAGACTATCCTAATATCGGTACGCTGACCGACCCGAAGGGACGCTTCACCCTTCACCTCCCCGAGGGAGCTCGCACGCTACGTGTGTCGAGCGTCGGCTATGTCAGTAAGGTCGTCGCCATCACGGGCAAAGAACTTCGCATCCTCCTGGACAACGATGAGCAGTCCATCGACAAGGTCGTCATCGTAGCCTACGGTACGCAGAAGAAGCAGAGCCTCGTCGGGGCACAAGCCTCGATCAGTGGCAAGCAGCTTGCAGCCCGACCTATCTCTAATGCCTCGAACGCTCTGGCCGGTGCTGCCGCAGGGGTGCAGGTCACGACCTCATCGGGTCAGCCTGGCTCCGAAGCAGATATCCGTATCCGTGGCTTCGGCTCGGTCAATGCTTCCTCAGCCCCTCTGTACGTCGTCGACGGTGCCGTCTATACGGGCCGTATCTCGGATATCGCTCAGCAGGATATCGCTGATATCTCTGTGCTGAAGGACGCTGCTGCCACCGCCCTCTACGGCTCCAGTGCAGGTAATGGGGTTATCCTCATCACCACGAAGCGCAATGCTGGGCAGGCTGGTCAGCCTCACTTTACCTTCTCTACCAGCCAAGGCTTCTCTGTCCGTGGGCTTCCTGAGTACGATAAGATCGGTACCATGGATCACTACAAGGTCCGCTGGCAGCAGTGGTACAACACGCTCCGCTACAACGAACGCAATAAGAATAAGACTGATGAAGAGCTCGGTACGATCGCAGCCCTCCAGACTTATCAAGCGCTGAAGTACAATCCCTATAGTGGTATCGACTCCTACTATCGTAAGGACGCCAATGGGGTCTATCACCTCTCTAAGGGTGGCCCTGCTAAGGGTGCTTATCCTGGTATCCTCCTTCCTACCGGTGAGCTGAATCCCGAGATCAATGGCCTCCTCTATGGCGATGACCTCGACTGGTACAATGCCTTCTACCGCACGGGCCATCGTGGTGAGTACACGCTCAGCGGGGGGCTCCGTACCGATAAGCTCCAGTCATACCTCTCGCTGAACTACCTCAACGAGCGTGGCTTCATGATCGAGTCAGGCTACAAGCGCTACAACCTCCGTGCTAACCTCTCGTATGATATCCGCCCCTGGCTGACGCTCGGTACGAATATTGGGCTGACGCACACACGCTCCGAAGGTCCTCGCTCGCTCGGCGGTGCTTCTGCCAATGGTGCACACTTCTCCCAGACTGTCGCTCCTATCTATCCTATCCATGTCCACGACCCGCTCACGGGAGCATACGTCCTCGATGACCGTGGGAATAAGATCTACGACCACAGCGGCACCCGTCCCTATCGTAAGAACTACAATACCATTGAGCTGGCCTACCTCGACCACAATGAGTCGCTGCGTGATGCCTTGATGGGCCGTGCACATCTCGATATTAAGCCTATCGACGGGCTTAAGCTCTCGCTTCAGGTAGCCTACGACCAAACGAATAGCCGCTCTAAGGTCCGCTACAACAACAAGACGGGGGATAATCCTCAGGGTGTGCTCAATGTGGATGTAGGTCGTGGCACGACTCTGACCTTCACACAGCTCGCTAACTACACGAAGAAGCTGGGTAAGGATCATGAGTTCGAAGGGCTCATCGCCCATGAGAGCTATGATCTCGAGAACTTCGGTATGTCGGGCTCGAAGGAATTCTTGAAGTTCATCGTCATCGATGAGCTCTCCAACTATACCAAGGTACGCTCGGTCAACTCCAGCACCGATGTCTATCGCAAGGAAAGTTACTTCGGTCGCTTCAACTACAACTACAGCGACCGCTACAACCTCTCGCTGGCCTACCGCCGAGATGGCTCCAGCCGCTTCCATAAGAATAGCCGCTGGGGGAACTTTTGGGCCGTGGGTGCTGGGTGGAATATCAACTCCGAGAAGTTCATGAAGAACGTCTCTTGGGTCAACCGCCTCAAGCTCCGTGGCTCCTATGGGCAGACGGGGAATGATGGGCTCTCTGGCTACTATCCCTATCAGACTACCTACGGATCCAGCAATAACCTCGATGAGCCTGGTCTGCGTGTAGCACATGTCGGGAATACCGACCTGACGTGGGAAACTCAGATTACCTCTGACGTAGCTCTTGAATTCGGCCTCTTTGACCGAATCGATGGTACGATCGAAGTCTTCAACAAGGAGTCGAAGGACCTGCTCTTCCAGTATGAGCTCGCTGCCTCGACGGGTGTCGCCAGCATCGACCGTAATATTGGTAAGGTCCGCAACTATGGTCTCGAGCTCGAGCTCGGCGCTAAGATCCTGCGTATCGGTGACTTCTCCTGGAGTCTGCGCGCTAACGCTACGTGGCTGAAGAATAAGATCGTCAAGCTCCCTGACCTTAATCGTGAGGATGGTATCATCGTCGGGACGAAGAAGTATTTGGAAGGTCGTAGTCTCTATGACTACTACCTCTACGAATACCTCGGGGTAGACCCAGCTGATGGTAAGGCTATGTACCGTCTCGACCGGGAGAAGTATCCCGATGAGCCTGGTCTCGAAGCTACGGGTGAGCGCGCTACCTACACGAAGAATGGGGAAAAGGCTCGCAAGCACTATGCGGGCTCATCTATCCCTGATGTCTATGGTGGCTTCTCCACGAACTTCCGCTACAAGGATATTGGCCTCAACTTCGTCTTTGCCTATCAGATCGGTGGTAAGTCCTACGATGGTCTTTATCAGAGCATGATGTCACGTGACCTTACTACGGGGACAGCTATGCACCCTGACCTCTATCATGCTTGGCGCAAGCCTGGGCAGGTCACTGGCGTCCCTCGCCTCGATGCTGACCCACAGAACTTCTCGACGATGACCTCTGACCGCTGGCTCATCTCTTCGACTGCCCTTGCACTGAAGAGTATCTCGATGAGCTACGATCTCCCCAAGCGCTTCGCTAAGAAGCTCGGGGTCGATGGTGTTGGCCTCACCTTCGCTGCTGAGAACCTCTTTATCCTCTCCAAGAGAAAAGGGCTCAACCCCTTCAGCGGCTACACTGGAGTCCATAACTCTGTTGGCTATGCTGCTGCCCGCACCTTCACTACGACTCTCAATGTCACCTTCTAATCTTTGCCTACGATCATGAAGAGATTGCATAAATACCTTGCTATAGCTGCTGGTGTGACCTTGCTCACGCTCCCAGCATGCAAGAAGGACTTCCTCGAAACGTCCTCCACCACCTCACTGGGGGACAAGCAAGCTGAAGGGACCCAAGAAGGGCTCTTGGGGATCGTCAATGGGCTACATAGTATGATGTACGCCTATAACTTTGGTCAGGGCTTCGGGGCTGGAGCACCTTCGCTCAACCTACGCCTTGACCTGATGAGCGACGATGTCATCAATACGCAGCCTGCTTCCCTAAGAGAGTACACCTATCTGGGAGCGCATAATGAGCGTGGGGATGACGTCATCAACTTCCGGGCTTGGGACTTCTACTATACCCTCATCCAGCACACGAATATCGCTATCCGAGGCTTCAAGAAAACCCTGACAGAAGAGGAGCGTAAGGATAAGAAGATCCGCTACTCCGTAGGGGAAGCCTATGCCTTCCGCGCCTATGCTTATCATCAGCTTGTCCAGCTCTATGCTAAGCGCTACAATGCCTCGACGGCAGCCAGCGATCCTGGGGTCGTCATGCGTACTGATGAAGCGACTAACGCTCAGCTCTATGAGCCTGCTCGCCGTGGTACGGTCGCTGAAGCCTATGCGCTCATCGAGTCAGACCTAAAGATGGCTATGGAGACGCTCAAGGAGCTGGACCAGAAGAATTCGCGCAACCATCTGCGCTACTCGACGGTCTGTGGTATAGCTGCTCGCGTGGCTCTCTGCAAGTCCGACTGGGCTGCTGCTGAGACCTATGCTAAGGAGGCCATAGCGAACGCTAACTCTAAGCTCCAGGAGGGTGAAGAGCTCCTCGATGGCTTCAACGACTACAATGCCAATGAGTGGATGTGGGGCTACCGCTATGCAGAGACGCAGAACCAAGGCTACGGTACTTTCCTCGCCCAGTACTCGACGAATTTCGATAACGGCTGGCAGGACCACTTCCGCTTCGCTGTGAATCGAAATATCTTCGACCAGCTGGGCCCCAATGACGTACGTCGCAAGTGGTGGTACTGCTATGACCTGGATCAGAATATCCCAGAGGATGTCGATGCTGGCTACCTCCCTCTGATTAGTGGAGTGCCAGGCTTTGAGATCACGGGGCAGTGCATGAAGTACCGTGTGCAGAACCACGCTTCCAGTAAGGGCGACGTCCTCATCATGCGCCTCGGTGAGATGTACTACATCCAGGCTGAGGCTGAGGCTCGCCAGGGTAAGAGTGCGGCAGCTCAGACGATGCTCTACACGGTAGTGAAGACGCGTGATGCCGACTTCGTACAGCCCACGGAGACGGGGGATGCCCTGATCGAGAAGATCTTCCTGCACAAGCGCCTGGATCTCCTCTTCGAGGGGGTACGCTTCTTCGATATGAAGCGCCTGGGTATCGTGCCCAATCGCCTTGCAGCGAAGAACTTCCAGATCATTAAGGACTTCGCCGGTCCTGGTGGTGGTGAGACGAAGTACCAGGAGGCTATCGCGAAGAACCAAAATGCATCCTTCGAGACAATGCCTAAGACGCCCGACGATAAGAACTGGCAGTTCAAGATCCCTTACTCAGAGATCAAGGTTAATCCTCTCTGTCAGCAGAATCCTTAGGGCTCTCTGCACTGACTAAATGAATTAGCCCCTACGACTCACTGCGAGTCGTAGGGGCTAATTCGTATCTAAGGGGTATGGAGCTTGAGGCTACCAGCCACCGGTGGCACCACCACCACCCGAGGAGCCTCCACCGAAGCTACCTCCACCGAAGCCGCCGCCGCCAAAGCCCCCGCCACCCCAGCCGCCTCGATTGCGGCCTGAGTTGAGTAGAGCGCCGAGGAGCATGCCTCTCAAGAGCTCGTCATTATCCGACTGACGGCGGTGGTCGCTATGCGAATCGTGCCCGCAGTTGCGACAGCGGTAGTGTCGGCGCTCATAGCGCCCTCCATCGATAAGCTCTGTACGCTCAAGGGCTACCGTACGGGCTCCACAGTGCTCGCAGCGTGTCCATGCGTCACTGATATCACGTCCAGCGGTCTCCGCATAGTGACAGTGGCTACACTGATAGACCGAGTAGAGGCGTGAGCCGATCTCCATCTCCTTCTGCTCAGCAGGTGTCAGATAGCGCCACCCTTCAGCCGAAGTAAGGGGCGCCATCTTATCCTGTCTACACTGCGGGCAGGAGCTGGCGAGGTGGCGTATTTCGTTCAGCACCCGACGTGCATAGAAGTGATAGAGTAGCCCTACGGGCAGGCAGATGATGTAGAGTAGGATGGGGTGGGTCTTAGCTCGGGCTTCGATCAGAGGAAGGCGCTCTCTGGCTAAGGGCGGTGTGCGGCTACGGAGCTTCTCCTCATAGAGGCTGGAGAAGGCGCTATATCCAGCAGAGAATACCAAGACACCGTAGAGGAGCCAGAGCATGAAGGTGAAGGACTCCCCTTCGCCACGTGCCGTCCTGCGGTCGGAGGTGTACTCCTCTCCTTGGAGCACCTTACCTACGGCTACTACACCATTATATATAGCTCCGTCATAGTCCCCTTCGCGCATCAGCGGGATGATGTACTGTCGCTGGATACGGCTGGCACGGACGTCGGTCAATATACCCTCCATCCCATAGCCCGTCTCGAAGCGGACCTTACGCTGGTCCATGACGACCAGCAGCAGGAGCCCATCATTGCGGGTCTTCGAGCCCAAGCCCCATAGCCTAAAGAGGTCCGTGGAGAAGCTCTCGATATCTCGCTCCCCGATACTCGGAAGTATGACCGTGGCGAACTCTACACCCGTCGTGCGACGGATCTCGTAGAGTGCCGCATCGATGCGCTCTCGCCCCTCAGCACTGATGTAGCCCTCGGGGTCGGAGAGCAGACGGGTGCTGTCGGTCGTGAAGACATTCGGTACGAGCTCGGGCGTATAGACCTTCCCCTCGGCCCAGAGACCGAGTGGGAAGAGGCTAATGAGGGCGAGCAGGAGGAGATGTCGGAGCGCTCTATCCATCCTGTAGCGCATAGTCGTTTAAGTGGGGATTACTTCTCCGTAGAGAAGTCGACGGTGGGTGCTACTTCGCTACCAGCCTGAGCCGTGAAGTAGGGGCGCTCACGGAAGCCTGCGAGCCCTGCGACGATGACGGTGGGGAACTTGTTGCGGTGCGTGTTGTACTCCTGAGCTGCGTCGTTGAAGTCGCGGCGAGCCGTAGCGATACGGTTTTCCGTCCCTTCGAGCTGTGAGGAGAGGTCACGGAACTGCTCGTTAGCCTTCAGATCGGGGTACTTCTCTACGACGACCATCAGACGAGAGAGGGCCGAGGAGAGGGCATCCTGATTCTGCTGGAAGCGCTTCAGCGCAGCTTCGTCCATGTCGTTGGCATTGATCGTCGTCGAGGTAGCCTTGCTGCGGGCATTGATGACGCCTTCGAGGGTCTCACGTTCGTGAGAAGTATAGCCCTTGACGACATTCACCAGATTGGGGATGAGGTCGCTACGACGCTGGTACTGGTTCTCTACCTGGCTCCACTTGTTCTTGACATTCTGGTCAATAGTGACGAGGCCGTTGTACTTAGAGATCCCCCAGATGGCGAAGCCACTGATGATGAGGATACTAAAGCCGAAGATAACAGCTACTGCGATAGCCCACTTAGGGAATTTCATTGTTTGCTTACTGTTTTAGGCCGTCTTAGGGGAGTATATCCCGACAAGACGACGGAGGTTAGTGAATACTTACTTCTTGATGTACGATGTACAAAGACTGTGCCAAGGTACACAAATTGTCGGACTTACTTGCGTTGCAGCCCTTTGACTGCCTGAGTCAGATAGAGGGCTGTGGGCGTGGGCGGTATACCCTTCAATAGAGGGTGATGGCTCCAAGCTATGGCCCTCTCCTTCGCATACCATAGGTGGTGGCGTATGAACCGATATTGGTCAGCGGGCGAACCTATATAGGTCGCTGTCGTGACCTATATAGGTCGTCATCCCAACCTATATAGGTTCGCCCGCTGACCAATATAGGTTGTTGCTCGGCGTAGGGATAAAAGTTGCGGACGAGTGGCAGATAAGTTTGGGCTACGTACGTGGTTCTAATATCTACGTACGTGGATATTTGGATTTACGTGCCTGGTCTTTAAGACTACGTACATAGATGCAGAAAAACCACTACGGGAAGGCGGTTTTTTCTTCGCGAGAACGATGCTTTTCCCTCCGCTTAATTAGAGGAATACGCGCGATAAATCGAAGGGCTTGTGTATCTCTTCGGAGAGGCATATCGGGGAGCTGGGTGTGCTACAATAAGTAGGGGGCAGGACTCTCGGCCCCAGTCTCAATATAGGTCAATATCTCTACCTCTACATCCATGTGCGGTATAGAGATACGCCTCCCGCTGCAGACCTATGAGAGTCTTGCAGCGGGAGGCGTATGAAGTGAAGGGGATGGTATCGGGAGGTAGCTTAGCTTTGCGCAGTCTCTAAGAGTGCCTTAGCTGCAGCACGGGTGACGTCGGTGAGCTTGCTACCGCTCTGCATACGCGCGATCTCATCGATGCGCTCCTCGGAGGAGAGGTGGCGGATGTAGCTGCGCGTGCTTGCCTCGCCGTGCTCCTTGTAGATGTAGAAGTGGTCTTCGCCCGCTGCGGCTATCTGAGGGAGGTGCGTCACCGCGAGGACCTGCATGCTCTCGCCCATACGGCGGAGGATCGTGGCGATGCGCTCGGCTGTCTCGCCCGAGACGCCCGTATCGATCTCGTCGAAGATGATCGTGGGGAGGCTGCGGCGGTCAGCGATGAGTGCCTTGATAGCGAGCATGAGGCGGGAGATTTCCCCACCCGAAGCGATCTCCGCTACGGGCTCGGGCTCGATCTCCTTATTCGCGGAGAAGAGGAAGGTGACGTGATCCAGACCGTGAAGGGTGGGAGCGTCTAAGACATCTTGACGGATGACGAAGCGCACATGAGGCATGCCCAGCTCGTGGAGCGTGGTGATGAGGGCGCCTTCGATAGTGCGAGCAGCCTTGGTGCGGGTCTTACTGAGGGCTTTCCCGAGGCGGAGAACCTCGGCTTCGCGTTTCTTGAGGGCTTCGGAGAGGGCAGTGAGGTGCTCGTCAGAGGAGTTGATTTGCTCAAGACGGCTGGAGAGATCATCCCTGAGGGCGATGAGTTCGTCGCAGCTCGTGAGGCTATGCTTGTGCAGGAGCCCACGGATGAGATCCAGGCGAGCCTCGACCTTCGCCAGACGCTTCGGGCTGAAGGTCACTTCCTCCGCCTCGTCGCTCATCGAGCTTGCCAGGTCCTGGAGCTCGATACGTGCGCTCTCCAGACGCTCGCACCACTCAGCAGCGGGCGTGTGGTAGCGGCGGATGCTCTCGACGGAGCGCAGGGCATGGAAGAGAGCAGGTAGGGCACCGTGCTCGTCATCCTCGAGGGCGGAGGCGGCGCTACTGAGCTCCTCACGGATCTCTTGGGCATGGGAGAGCTGACGCTCTTCCTCTTCGAGCGATTCGAGTTCGCCCGACTCTACTTCGGCTTCCTCCAGCTGGTCGTATTGGAACTGTAGGTAGTCCTGCTCGCGTCTCAGCTCTTCGGCCTCCTGACAAGCCTCTTCGTAGGCACGCTGTTCACTGCGGAAGGTGCGGAAGGCTGCCTGATATTCGCTGAGCAAGGGCAGCTCCCCGCTGTACAGATCGAGGACGGAGAGCTGGAAGCCTGCGTCACCGAGGAGGAGGTTCTTGTGCTGCGAATGGATGTCTATGAGGTATTCGCTCAGACGCTTGAGGAGCTGGAGCGAGGCGGGGGTATCGTTGACGAAGGCGCGGCTCTTACCCTTGGCCGTGATCTCACGGCGCACGATGCACTCTTCCTCGTCGCTATCGATATCTTCCTCCTCGAGCATAGCCCCCACGGCTGCGTCAAGGTGGGTGAAGCGGGCTTCGATGACGCAGCGCTCAGCCCCAGGACGGATCGTGGAGCTATCGGCACGCTGCCCCATCAGGAGGGCGATCGCACCGAGGAGGATACTCTTACCAGCACCCGTCTCACCCGTGATGACGGAGAAGTGCGGGGTGAACTGGATGGTGAGCTCATCGATGAGCACGAAGTTCCGAATGCTGAGACTCTGAAGCATAACTGAGAGAAGCGGGGATTAGCGGAGTGCCTGCAGCTGGTCTCCCGCGGTGGGGAAGAGCTGGCGAAGGCGCTCAGAGAGAAGAAGACGCTCGCTCTGGGGTGCGGAGCGGAAGAGCTGGATAAGCTCGGGGAGTTTGGTCTGCTCAAGGTCGGAGAGTACGACCGAGCGGGAACGGATCTTGCGAAGCTCCACGAGTTCCTTAGTGACCTCAAGGAGGACCTCACGGGCCTCCTCAGGGCTGGAGGAGAGGCGGTCTAAGCCCTCGCGGTGGTAGCGGTACCAGCACTGGCGGTAGCGCTCATCTTCCTGCGAGGTCAGGTACTCCAAGCGTCGCGTGCGTGACAGACCACGCTCGGTACTGCTCCAGCCCTTCCAGTCGGGGTGACTCATAGCTGAGGCCACGAGGGCACTCAGGCGAGGCTGGAGGCGACTACCTCCGAGGGGAGAGAAGCTATCAAGGTCGCTCGCGATGACGTACAGCGCGTAGAAGGAGCAGAGCGCCACCAGCGGATGCTCGGGCTCCGTCTCCTGATAGGTGAGTGGGTCGCCTGGTAGGTAGGTGAAGGTGATGCTGGGATCGCGCAGGAGAAGCGTCGGGCTCATATAGTCCGTGCCGTAGACGGGTCGACGGGCGGAGATGACCAGCTCGCCTTTGTACTCACCCGCTTCGCTGCGCTCGTGCAAGGTGAAGATGAAGGAGACATCGATACGCTCACCCTCCTTGTAGGCAAGGTCCGTCCAGCGCGTGCGACCGAGGAGGTCGGTGAGCTGGCGACGCAGACCCTCGTAGTGTATCTGCCCTTCGCTACCCAGCGCCTCTGTCCGTAGCTCTACCTTCGCTCGTAGCTCCTGCGCTTGTAGTGGCAGAAGCCCCAGCGTGAGGACGAGTAGGACGAGGTGGAGTAGACGCATCAGGCTTGACTTGATGGGGCGGACGAAGGGGATAGCTATTCGCCGAGGCGCTTGATGATGAAGCTCGCGATGTCGTGGGCTACAGCATCCTTGCTCTTCAGCTCGTAGGCTTCGATAGAGCCCTCACGGTCGAAGATCGTGACCTTATTCGTCTCATGGGCGAAGCCAGCACCAGCATCTTGCAGGCTATTCAGCACGATGGCATCGAAGTGCTTGGCGTGCATCTTACGCTTAGCCTCCTCGACACCGGCATTACTCTCGAGGGCGAAGCCGACGAAGAACTGCTCGGGGCGCTTGCGGGCGCCGAGCGTAGCAGCGATGTCGGGATTGCGGACGAGCTCAAGCTCCATCTCCGCCTGTCCCTCACGCTTGATCTTCTCCGTGTGGTGATAGCGTGGGCGGTAATCGGCGACGGCAGCCGAGAAGATAGCGATATCAGCCTCCTCGATGACCTCCTCCGTAGCCTGTAGCATCTCTTCGGCCGTCGTCACATGGGTAGTGCGTACAGCTTCGGAGGGCTTGAGTGACGAAGGGCCGAGGATGAGATCGACCTCTGCACCACGACGTGCGAACTCCTCCGCCAGAGCGATGCCCATACGGCCCGTAGAGTGATTGCCGATGAAGCGCACGGGGTCGATAGGCTCGTGCGTCGGCCCAGCCGTGATGACTACGCGACGCCCCTCATAGTCGAGGGTAGAGGAGAAGAAGTCTTCGAGTGCAGCGACGATACCTTCGGGCTCTTCCATGCGACCCTTGCCGACCAAGTGGCTGGCAAGCTCACCTGACTGAGGCTCGATAATGAAGTTGCCACGCTGACTCAGCAGGTCGAGGTTGTCCGTCGTCGAGGGGTGGGCGAACATATCCAGGTCCATCGCTGGGGCGATGAAGACGGGAGCCTTCATCGAGAGGTAGGTCGTCAGGAGCATGTTGTCCGCTACACCGTGCGCCATCTTCCCGATGGTGGCGGCGGTAGCGGGTGCGATGACCATAGCATCTGCCCATAGACCGATATCGACATGGCTATTCCACGTGCCGTCACGTCCGCTGAAGAACTCGCTGATGACGGGGCGTGAGCTCAGTGCAGAGAGGGTGATGGGCGTGATGAACTCCTTCCCCGCAGGGGTGATGACGATCTGTACCTCCGCACCCTTGCGCACGAGAAGACGCGTCAAGACGGCGGCCTTGTATGCCGCGATACTCCCCGAGATGCCGAGGACGATGTGCTTACCGCTGAGGATGCCCATTATAGCTTGCGTGTCTCTTGGTAGAGGCGGGAGAACCAGCGCTTCGTCTCGAGCGGGAACTGTGCGCCCATGACCCAGTTGTAGTACCCAGAGTCCTTGCGGAAGACCTCCGTGACGGGGACACCCTTGTACTTACCGAAGTTGATGACGATCTCGTCCTTGTCGTTGTACGCTAGGCTCCCAGCGAAGTCCACACGACGCCCGTGGGTAGAGAATTCTGCCAGCGCGGGGATATCGTTCTTGAGGTCTTCGGGATAGCGGTCAAGCTGGGCTTCGAGGACTTCGAAGGTAGCCAGCGTGTCCGCCTCAGCCGAGTGGGCATTCTCCAGCGTCTTGTCGCAGTAGAACTTGTAAGCAGCCTCGAGTGTGCGGCGCTCCATCTTGTGGAAGATCGTCTGCACGTCGACGAAGTGGCGGTCGTCGAAGTCCACAGCGACGCCAGCGCGGAGGAATTCCTCGATGAGCATCGGTACGTCAAAGCGGTTGGAGTTGAAGCCCGCGATATCACAGCCCTCCAGCCAAGTGTAGAGGCTGCGTGCTACTTGCGCGAAGGTGGGGCAGTCAGCGACATCGGCATCCGTGATGCCATGCACGGCAGAGGCCTCTGCGGGGATGGGCATCTCGGGATTGATGCGTCGGGTCTTGGTCTCGCGCTCGCCGTCGGGGCTGATCTTCAGGATCGAGATCTCGACGATGCGGTCACGAGTGATCTGTACGCCCGTCGTCTCCAGGTCGAAGAAGACGATCGGGCGCTGTAGATTAAGCTTCATGTATGCAATAGGTGTAGTGCTCCTCGGCTACTATTCGCCTAAGAGCTTCATGGGGATGATCAGGGCGGTGATGTCGATACCTTCGTCGCTGGTGAGCGGGGTGATGACACCAGCACGCGTCTGGTCGTTGAGGCTGAACTGGATCTGCTCGCTCGCTACGTTCTGCAGGAGGCGCTGCAGGTAGCTGAAGTCGAAGCCGATGCGCAGGCGCGTACCAGCCTGCTGGCCCGAGCAGGAGATCGTCTCCTCAGCTGCGATCGAGAGGTCGAGGTCCTGACCAGTGATGCGGATCGAGTCATCAGCGAAGTCGAGGATCACGAGGCTGCTGGCACGGTTCGAGAAGAGCGAGACGCGCTTCGACGCGAAGAATAGCTGATCCTTGTCGACGATGATATTGTGTACCGAGCTGGTGGGGATGACGGAGTTGTAGTTGGGGAACTTCCCTTCGAGGAGACGTGCCGTGAGCGAGCCGCTGGGCATAGAGAAGCTGGCATTGCGCCCGTCAAAGCTGATCGTGACTTCGCCTGCTTCCTTCGCGAGGATCCCGCGGGTCAGGAGCTGTGCGATACGAGCGGGGAGGCAGAAGGATGCCGTCTCACCGCACTTGATGTTGGAGTCGGTGTAGCGCACGAGGATACGGCCGTCGGAGGCTACCGTGATGAGCTTCTCAGGGAAGAAGTCGAGATAGACCCCCGTCATGATGGGGCGCGTATCGTCATCGCTGGCAGCGTAGAGGGTGCGCTCAAGGCCCTTCAGCAGGCTCTGAGCGGGCATGACGATGGTGCGAGCTTCGTCAAGCTCGATGCCCTGAGGATAGATGTCCGCAGAGGTAGAGAGGAAGCTGTAGTGCCCGTTGCTATAGGTGATGGTAGCCTTCCCGCCTTCGCTATCGACGTCGATCTCGATAGGCTGGTCGGAGAGCTCCTTGATAGCGTCGAGGATGATGTTGCTTCGTACGGCGAAGGAGCCATCTTCCCCGAGGTTGTTGACTTCGAGAGCGCAGGTCAGGCGGTTGCTCTGGTCTGCGGCGGTGAGGGTAAGTATGTTGCCCTGAAGCTCGAAGAGGATGTTTTCGAGTACGGGGACTGCTGCTACACTTTTCTGATTGATGACCTTGGCTACAGCCTGGAGCTGCAGGAGCAGGTCGTTGCTGGTGACAGTAAATTTCATGCTGTGCGAATGTAATTTTTGTAGTACACAAATATACGGAATTCCCGCTGGATCAGCACTATGCTACGAGAGGTGCGCCGTCAGCCACGCCCCCTCCTTGAGCCTCCGTGCGAAGGGGCTTCCTTTTACTGCCTTATTACACCGCCGCCGCACCATAGCGATGCCTCAAGCTTCCGCCCTATTTGCGCTCAGCAATGCACCAAAGAAAAGTCATCCGGATAGCTCCTATTCTTTCATTCTCAAGGAGCTGTTTCCCTGAAGCTCTACGGTTATTCTTTGGTCTACGTGCCTGGTCTTTAAATCTACGTGCGTAGATCTTATGATCCTCCTGCGTGATCTTTATGACTACGCACGTAGACGAAGGTTTTACACTACTGCTCTGCTGCTTTTCCTGAGCTGAAATACGGCTTTCTTCGAGGTGACTTGGAGCTTTTCTTCAAGAGAAATGATGTGCCAAGTGGTATGGCGAAGTGCCTCTAAACGAACGCTCCCCAATAGCGTCCTAATGGAAGGAATCGCTATTGGGGAGCGCTGAGATATGGAGGTGAACTTACGCTCGGTGGGGCGTGACGCTTAGAGGTCTTGCTTGATGTCCTCCAGCTCGACGAGCTTATTCATGATCGCATAGATCGTCAGACCGCTGGGGCTGTGGATCTGGAGCTTCTTCGAGATGTTGCGTCGGTGGGTGATGACGGTGTGGGTCGAGAGGTAGAGTTGGCCCGCGATCTCCTTGTTCGTCATGCCCTTGACGACGCAGATGATGATCTCACGTTCGCGTGGTGTGAGGGTCTGTGAGTCCGAGGCGAGAGGAGCTGCTGAAGGCTCGCTCTGCAGGAGCTGGTCGATGGTGTCGGAGATCTGCGTGGGGGAGTCTGCGAGGTGAATCGCAGCGTCGAACTCCTTGAGGATGCCCGCATCATAGAGCCCGTAGCACAGCGCGATGAGCTTCGTGTGCTCAGGGAGATGAGGGAGGCAAGCCCGTGGGGTGGGACCTGTCAGGAGGGGATTGATGATGAAGATATCCGCAGAGATGACCGAAGCGATGTCTTGCCACTCACGACGGTTGTCATCGAGGAGGTAGATGATCTGGGCTTTATAGTGGAGAAGCTTGCGCAGCTGAGCCTCCAGCCCCGATCGGACGATGGAGGACGGCTCTGCGACAGCTATCTTGATAGGCGTGACCATGGGATATATCAGCTTGGGTAGGGTAGAGTAGAGCGGGCCCTTGGTCTCTAGTGATGCCCGCTGTGGGGAGCGCGAGTAGGCGGTGTGACCTTAGGCCTGCTGGCTCTCCAGATATTCGATGAAGGGAGTGAAGATCGCATCCTCGATATAGTTGTGACCAGCGAGGTCGACTTCGACGGCGAAGATATCGTTGAGCACGGCGGTCATCTCGTAGCCCGTCGGAGCGGTGTAGTACTTGATCAGGAGGTTCTTGAGCTCGGTGATCTTGAGCTCGATCTGGTCGTGACGCTTGATGAAGATACCGATGTTGTAGTTGCTGTCGCGCTCGCCCGCCATGAGCTTGCGGGCATAGGGGAAGACGACTCGGTCCTCGTAGTTCATGTGCTTACGCACCTCTTCGGCGTACTCATCGAAGAAGCGGCGTATGACATACATCAGGTCTTGGGGGCAGTTCGACATCGCCGAGAGGAGGCGCTGGCGGATCAGCGGTAGGCGGAAGTCGAGGAAGTAAGAGTGCGAATTGATCAAGTACTTCAGCAGGCTATCCAGATGCACCGAGGCGATGAGCTCGGGCGTGGGCTCATATCCATCGATGATCGAGCTATTGAGGAGGAGAAGCAAGGTCTTGACATCGACACCATGCTCTTGGCATACCTGGCCGATGCTTTGGTCTCCAAAGCCCAAGGGGATGCCGAAGCGCGAGGTGATGAGCAGTGCGCTGGCGCTGCCTAAGATGACGTCACTGATGCGGGTATGAGCTGTGAAGGGCGTGACGTAGGTGTGACCTTGGAGGTGTCTGTATGAGTTCATTGATCAAGTCGTTGAGGGATGCTGTGGAGGCTGTGCTTGGAGGCTAGCCCGATGAATGTAGGGCAAAGGTAGAGCATTATCCTACCGAGTACAATCCACTTAATTAGGTAGATGGGGCGCAGATAATCATTACAAATGGGTATTGTGGCCTCTTTGGGGTTGGTCTACCTTTGCATTGTGAGAGTGATACGGCTTTAGAAGCAATTGACTCTTGTAAATAGTAAACCGTTTAAGTGATAAATCGAATGACCTGGCTATCTCGGGAGAGATGGCCAGGTCAGCTTTTATACCTATGCCTCGACTACGCGATACTCGCTCGGTAGCGTGGGCATAGCACCGTGATGGCTGCAGACGAAGGCGGCGACACGTGTGGCAAGTGCGACAGCCTCCAGATGACTTCTTCCTGCTAATAGCGCTGAGACAAAGCCTGCGGTGAAGGAGTCGCCAGCACCTACCGTATCGGCTACCTCGATACAGGCCGATGGATGGAAGACACTTCCCTTCTCATGATAGATCGAGCATCCGTCTGCTCCGCGGGTTAGGATCACTGCGCGCAGGCCGTAGTCGGTGAGCACCTGGCGGCAGACGGCCTCCATATCGCCCTCGAGCCCTAAGAGGCGTGCGACGATGGGTACCTCCTCATCGTTGAGCTTCAGGATATCTGCGTGCTCCAGTGACGTATGGATCGTCTCGCGGGTATAGTACTGCAGGCGGAGGTTGATGTCGAAGATACGTAGGCTACCCTCGGGCATCGCCTTGAGGAAGCTGAGGATCGCCGTGCGAGATGCCTCGTGGCGCTGAGCGAGCGAACCGAAGCAGACGGCATCAGTGCGCTGTGCCAAAGCTCGCAGCTCGTCGGTGAAGGCGATATGATCCCACGCAACGTCCTCGGAGATCTCATACGTGGGGCTTCCCGTAGCAGAGAGGGTGACCTGTACCGTGCCGGTGGGGTAGTCCGTCTCTTGTAGAATGGCCGGTAGCTGGCGTGCCTGGAGCTCGGCCTTGATCTCTTCGCCTAAGGCATCATGTCCGATAGCGCTGACAGAGATGGCTTCGTGCCCGAGCTGCTGGCAGTGGAAGGCAAAGTTGGTCGGTGCGCCACCAAGGGCCTTGCGGTCAGGGAAGACATCGAAGAGCAGCTCACCGATGCCGACGATAGTATACTTCTTCATTGGGTAGAGTCAATAGATAGTGTGTGGATGGATCGGATGAAGGAGGGGCTATCGGCGCCAGAAAGGCTTCTTGGTCTTCGTGACGTTCGTGGCTCTCTTGGTGAAGAGTCGTAGGAAGAAGCCTTGTGCTTGAGATGCAGCCACACCGATGAGAGCGGGGGCGAAAATCTCCCAGATGGAGAGTACATAGGGGATGTACTTGCTGTACTTGCCGAGCTTCCCATGGGTAGAGTCAGCTCCACCTGTACCGATGACGCGCTGATGGCGGGTGGACTTATAGCCTAGTTTGTTGAGGATGGTGCCGACGACGGGGATGGTCGTAGCATAGTTGATCGCCTCGCCTCGGACATAGGAGGTGACCAGCTCAGAGCCGTGGTCGCGGATATAAGTCAAGCCACGTGCGACCTCGGGGAAAGTCTCATCCTGCAGTAGGAGCGTCTGATGGCGAGCCTGCTCAAGGACGAGGTACGAGCCACGCTGGTGCATAGTGCGGGAGGGACTATTGTAGCGCTGCTTGCGGAAGGTGGGGATGAGGTCGAGACGCACATTCAGACGCTGTGTCTGAGCGAGTGCTCGGCGGGCAACGATATCACGTACGATCTTGGTGATCAAGGGGCGCAGGAGCACTATCAGCAAGATGAGCCCGACATAGCCAGCTGCCAGATAGAGGAAGCCTATCGCAGGGGATTCGCCACTCCATGTGCCGAGCATAAAGCCCAGAGCGATATTCAGCGCGAGGAAGAGGAAGAAGAAAAGGAAAGCAATCAGCACCCAGAAGACGATCTTCGCGGTGCCACGGGCTATCGATCCTCCCAGTGATAGGGCCGTGATATCGATACGCTCACGGCTGAGGTGACCGAGATGATAGACGAACTTAGGTAGTGAGAATCCACTTTGCTTAGACTTCATATGCGCTATGTATACTTAGAATATATGGAGGGAGAAGAAAGCGAGGCGAATACACAGAGCTACAGACCTCCCTGTGGGGAGCGCTGCCCTCGTGTATTCGCCTCGGCCTTTTAGGACTGACTTCGCGTGCGAAGACTAATCGTTGTCTTGAATCTCATCGAGCAGATCGTGGGTCTCTTCGGTGAGCTTGTTGCGGTAGCGATTATAGCGGTCCTTCGCTTCGTAGTACCCTTCGACGATGCTGTCGCGAGCGCGCTCTACGCTGCTGGAGAAGTTATCAGAGAAAGCTTCGCGCTTACGACGATCGGAGAAGTAAGCTGCGGCTGCCCCTGCGGCTGCGCCGATGAGCACACCGAGGAAGAAGTTTCCGTTTCCATTTGAGCACTTAGACATAATCTTTGTTCGATTAGAGATTAATATATGTATGAACAGTGTAAAGGTAAGATTATTTCTTGACTATACACTGTATTTGTGGATGAACTCATTTGGATAGATAAGTATCTTGCTACCCTCCCTCCAGTGAATCCAGTAGCTGGGATTGACTTCGGAGGCCTTGGAGACCTTCGCCCATTCTTCCTCTTCGATGACTCCTTCTCTGTCGGGGCATGCACTGTAGTCTATACCCTGTATCTTCATCCATTCACCCTGGACATCGCGGATGAAGAATCCTCTCCCGAAGCTGTCTTGTATGAGGGTGATCTTCTTTCCTGGGGCAACTTTCGGGTTGGGGTAGAAGTCCAAAGGGAGACGTTCGCCTTCCTCTCCTCTCGGCACGTACGTATATTGCTGGAGGAACTTCCCCGTGCTGTCGATCTGGATATGGGCACTACTCTCGAGGGTCTTCCATTCATCTCCGACGCGTACTTCGATAGGCTTGCCCGCTTCTGGTCTCTTGCAGAAGAAGGCGTAGCTCACGACATTCCAATAGTAGACGAAGATCTTACCGTCGAGTAGGGAGTCGGGCGTAAGGTCGTTTTCCTCGTTATGGATATCCAGGTAGAGGGTACCGTCAGGATTCTTGAGGTAGTAGTGTGCGGGGCTACTGTTGGGGCCATCCATGGAGCAGAAGAGCGTAGCGACGAATGTGTAGCCGTCATCCTCATTCATAGTCTGTTGACTATTGCTTTGCTTTGCTCCGCAACCAGAGATGCCGAGGAGTGTGGAGAGCCCAAGTAGGGCAGTTGTCATCTTATTCATACGGCAAATCTAAGGAAAAAGCTCTACCACACTATCATCTCGTAGAGGGAGGAACTAAATAAGGAAGGCTTCCCCGCCTCGTCGTTGAGGGATAGGGAAGCCTTGCTTTTGTGTTGATGTGTTAGCTATATGCTGCAGCCGTACTTGAAGTAGAACCCCGTCTGTGTGAGGATCTTGTCTCCCTTTCTCCAGCGAATCCAGTAGATGGGATTCTTTTCGCTGAGCTTGGAGATCTTCTCCCAGCCCTCTTCATCGACGATAGCATCTTCGGCATAGAGTGGGCCGTAGTCGATGCACTCTTGGAGCTTCATCCACTCGCCTTGGATCTCACGCACGAAGAAGTCCTTCATGCCGACGCTGTCTTGCATGAGGGTGATCTTCTTTGCTGGGTCGGCCTTCGGGCTGGGATAGAAGTCGATGTCAAAGGGCTCGTTTTGTAGACCCAAGGGAGAGAACATATAGTCCTGCAGGTACTTCGACGTGCTATCAACGTGAATGCTGGGGGCGCTCTCAAGGATCTTCCATTCATTGCCTACTCGTACCTCGATAGGCTTCCCCTCCTCGGGCTTCTTGCAGAAGAAGCCATAGATCCCGTTATCGGGGAAGTAGATGAAGATCTTTCCGGAGAGCAGCGAGTCGCTGAAGCCCTCTTCGTAGAAGCCCTTTTCGTAGGAGTAGCCGATATTGCAATAGACCGTGCCATCAGGATTTTTGAGGACGTAGGATATGCCGTTGGTATCGGTTTCCGAGGGATAAAAGAGTGAGGCGATGAAGTCATAGCCACTGTCATTGCTTTGCTCTTGTTTCGTAGAGCGGCAGGATACACACAGGAGTGTAAGGAGCCCAAGCAGGGCTGTCGTAATCTTATTCATGCTGCAAAGCTAAGGAAAACCCATGGTTCACTTGTCGCTCCTTCCTATCGCCGCCTATCGATAGCGCGACGAGGTAGCCTGCTTAGTACCGCAAGGGGGAGCTTCATAGCGGTTGAGCTATCCTACCAATAGGCGTACTTGTCGTAGAAGTCCGAGAGTGGCGTGAGTAGCTTCGTCCCCTGCCTCCATCGGATCCAGTAGGTCGGATAGGTTGAGCTGCGCTGGGATATTTCTTCCCAACTCTCTAACCCGATCTCGCCGACATAGTGGGTAAAGTAGGAGCTGTAGTCGATACATAGCTGGAGCTTCATCCATTCAGCACGGATCTCGCGTATGAAGAAGTGCTTGATCTCAGAGCTATCTTGTCGTATCTCAAACTGCTGTGATGGGTCTTCTCGTGGGACGAGGTAGACGTTGACCAGACGCGATTCCTGCCCCTTATCTTCGGGCTATCATGTAGCGCTGGAAGAACTTGACGGTGCTATCGACACGGACAGACTGGGTATGGTTTAGGAGCTTCCACTCGTCACCGACAAGGATCTGGAGAGGCTTCCCCTTTTGGGGCTTCTTGCAGAAGAAGCCGTAGGCCTCATTCGCCCAGTAGTAGATAAATATTTTCTCACCGAGGGCAGAGTCTACGCTGGGGCCGCCGTCTACAAGGGCTACGTTGCTATTGTACATCGTCCCATCAAGATTCTTGATGAAGTAGCGCATACCATCGGCTCCTATTTCGCCATTGAAGAGCGTAGCGACGAAGTCATATCCCATGTCTTTGCTTGGCTTGAGGAGGCGGCAGGAGGAGCTGAAAAGGATGAGTAGCCCAAGGAGGACTGTCGTGAGCTTCTTCATAGAGCAAAGCTAAGGAAAACGCTTGCCTTATAATTGATAGCATTCCCATAGCCCATAAGACAAGTCTTCCCATCTCACAGCTGCGGGATGGGGAAGACGTGCGGACATAAGGGATATGCGCTACGCTTAGCATTCGACGTCTCTGTACTCCAGATAGTCCTGTGGGATCAGGACCTTGCTCCCATCACGCCAGCGGATCCAGTAGGTAGGATTGTCCTTGCTCACCTTGCTGAGCTGGTCCCAGTCTCTAAATTCGCAGTCATAAGACGCGCTGTCTATATCACGGAAAAGCCCATTCGACGAGAGGTCGACGCATAGCTGGAGCTTCATCCACTCGCCCTGAATATCGCGCATGAAGAACACCTTTACATCGTTCAGCTTGTCTTGCTTCAGGGTGATGCGCTTGGCAGGGTCTTCCTTGGGAGTGGGATAGAAGGCTATAGGTAGATCCTGCCCGTAGTCTACAATTGGGAGGAAGACGAATTCTTTTGTGAAGAAGTGGCGGGTACTATCTACCTTGATCTGTGGAGTAGACTCGATCGTCTTCCATTCATCACCGATGAGGATCTGTAAGGGCTTCCCCTCCTCGGGCTTCTTGCAGAAGAAGTGATAGCGAACCTCCCCTGGGAAGAAGAATACAATCTTTCCACTGAGCTTTGGGCTGCCGAAGTCATTGAAGAAGTTATACTCGGCATTCATATCCAGCGTATCGAAGGGCGTGCCATCGAGATTCTTGATGAGATACTTCGGTTGTGCAGTTGAGTCGACTGTCGGATCAAAGCTGAGGATAGCGATGAGGTCGTAGTCGTTTTCGCTGACCGCTTGTGTGGAGCGACAGGAGCTGCCGAGTATCATGAGGAGTAGACCAAGGAGGGTTGTTGTGATCTTATTCATAGCGCAAAGCTAAGGAAAAACGCTTACCCCATGCAGATCTCCCATACCCCATAAAGCAAGTCTTCCCCATCTCACAGCTGCGGGGTGGGGAAGACTTTATGCTATAATAGAGGAAATACCTTTATTCGATGAGGCTATTGTCAACGAAGAAAGAGAAGTTAGTGCGTATATTGAAGGTGAGATCCTCAAAGGTACGCGTAGCCGATAGCGTGCGGTAGGCATCACCACTCGTGCCCGTGTCATCACTAAGAGCCTTCCATTGTCGCTGCGCTTCGTCGTAATGGAAGCTTCGTGTGAGGGTTACTCTCTGGTTGCTCTGTCCAGATCTGCTCCAACTTGAATATGCTTCGGGGCGAATTTCGATGTCTATAGATAAGGTCACATGGTTGATCCCCTCAGGTTTGCAGTTGTAATTAGTGCGCCCATAGATAGGGAGATACGCTGTGCTTCGCAGACCAGCTTGAGACACTGTATTACCATTCTTGTTATCGTATAAGTATAGTTTGTAGTGTATACCCTTATCTTCTATCTTGTCATAGCTGACGTTTGCATCAAGGATCTTAACGTGTCCTCTATGTGATATTTTCCATTTCCCCTTTGAGCTAGTTTCAACAACGATATCTCTAAGGAGTATGGAAATATTGTTATTCTTGGTTTTGGGAATGAAGGTTACCTTGTCATAAGAGTATTTGAGCGTATTAGACATGCGGACGGGTAATGCATCATAAAGATGCTTAATCGTAAAGGAGATGGGGGCTCCAACGTTCTTCGTGGAAGGAAGTGCTCCGTCTTCAATGAACTTGAAGACCTGAGCCGGAGAGATCGCAGCAACAAGCCCCCCATAGGCATCCCCTCCTCGCTGAATCATTTTGACTCGGCTCTCTTCAAGCACTTTGCTTTTCTGTACTCCTAGCCCTGCCTTAATGCCTGTGAAGCTGGTACTAAGTGCACTTATCAGTTCGCTTGATGTATGGCTGCTTTCGAATAGAAGGTAGTATACACGTCCGTAGGATACTGAGGAGATGTAACAGATAGGGTTTCCTGGACCTGTATAAGGAGCTAAGTCACTATGCTCGATTGTAGGCTTGAAGGCTCCCTTGAATCCTCCATCGGGGTCCTCATAACTGAGAGTGTAGAAGCGTTGGTAGAGCTTAACGAGTACGTGGCTTTTTCTTTTGTCAAAGCCTGTGCCGAAGAAAGCCTTGACTTTTCCCCAGCTCTTGTCAATATCTAGCCCACTGGCGATGATGGCTTCCTCAGCGCTGTGTACGACTTCCATAGTGAATGAGGTACTTGCAGGTACTCCACTCTCTTGAAAGCGACGGATGAGTTTATTCTGGGCTTGGATGACGTTGCTCTCACGCATCTCTGATACTTCTTCGTACCAAAGTCCTTCGCCATCATCACCAGCTGACCGTGCTCCTGAGATGACCTGTAGGTTGATACGTCCTGGCTGGCGCTTACTTATGATGGGGATAGCTGTCGGTATATTCTTTCCCCGGATTGATTTTCCCTGGATGAGACAGCCTGGCCAAAGAATGCTTGCCCAAGGATCAAGGATAGCGAAGTCCTCAGAGTTGGAGGTAAAGTCATACTCCATGGTCTGAGTCACCTTGTCACAATCAACGATAAGTCCAGAGGACTCCAGAGTCTGCCTAGGAGCTGCCTCTGAAGTTGGTGCGCCTATCGGTCTGGCTATTAGCTTGTCTTCGGCAGCCTCGGAGACGTGCCCAGCGGAGCGAAGGAGTTGCCCAACTTCTTGGATGTTCTTGGGCTCTCTGGAGTCGGGACCTGGATTGGGTGTGTCACCTCCACCATTGGGAGTCTTGTCGCAAGAAGCGAAGCAGAGTCCTGTCAGCAGGGCGAGTGCAAGTGTGATCTTCTTCATAAGAGTCTTTATATAAGTGTGATGTCGTTTTCTTTGATTATTCAATAGGGCCTTTGAGTCTAGTCGCAACACGGTAGTGAAGCATTACCTCGATGGGGCAGCCTCTAAGAGATACCCATCGACCGAATCGGTGGAAATCAAGATCCTGAGGATCGATATAATTATCGTGGCTGATGTACCAGTACCCTTGGTCCTTGTTGTACCTCAGTATGACCTCACGTATTACGGAGTATTTGAAGTTATCACGTCCCCCTCCCCAGAGATGAATATCATAGTCTAAGTGCATCAGGATACGTATGTGCCCGTTGGGGGTGCTTCCGAAGGCTGGAAGCTTTTGGTTAGGGAAGCGTATGTTGAGACCATTCTTATAGCTGAGTTCGCGCCCTTTGTAAGGTGCTCCAAGATCAATATGGCTTTCAGAACCTCCGTCTAGACTATATGATATGTATAGCTCGCGTAAGTAGATGCCTGAGTGGTTGCTGATATTTTTATAGTCACCTCCCCGAGTGTAGTCCCCCGCTGCTGTTCCCTTGAGCCATAACCCTGATATTGTGATCTGATTGTCATCTTGCTCGGGGATGTAGTCTATGAACTCATATTTTCCTTGGATCACTCGGGGGACGGAGAGTGGCTTGAGTCCATGCAGGTATTTAATCGTACAAGCTACGGGAAGCCCATATTTAGTCTGAACCTCTTTGGAGGAGGCTGTGATGAAGTCTTGTAGTTCCTTCATCGTGGGAATCGTGCTAACATTGGTTGAAAAGATATCCTTCCCTCCTGCTAACTTGAGATGAATCTTGATGTTTCGTAGTTCAGATTTAGAGGGACTAGATACGACTGGGGTTCCTCTGTCTCCTGTTTTATTCTTTTCGGAGGATTTGACAGCAGGAGTCTGGGTAAGTAGAGCTTCTACTCCCTTCTTGAGTTGCTCTCCCTCTTGGTAGGTACGGCGTGTCTCCTCTATGATTGCATAGAACCGACGACCATAGGTTACCGACGATATATACCCAAGCGGATTCCCTCGGCTTGTATAGCGTCCAAGCAGTTCTGGTGTAAGATCGGATGTGAAGAGCCCATATGGTCCATCCTCTGGGTCATCATAGACGATTGTGAAGAAATCTTGTGAAAAGCTAATCACAGCTTTAAAGGTATTACTTGACCAACGTACATCTCTGAACTCACGATAGCGATCGTCTTTCTCAATCTCTTCCTTAGAGATGCCCAAGTAATAGGCTGCTTCTCCTAGAGAGCGAACCGAGTGGACGCTGTAGGTAATCTGTGCAGGAATTTCTCCCTTGGCGGAAGCAACCAGATCATTGAGTTGCTTGTTTACCTCAGAATAGCGATAGTCTGTGAGTTCACGAGTAAGCTCTGTATTGCCATTGAGCAATGCCATCGTAATACGTCCTGGCTTACGGTAGGTGTTAAGTCCAGAGATCCCCGAAAGGGAGTTTGTCTTGACTGAATTGGCATAGATGAGATTACCAGGCCAGACAACAGCTCCATTGAGATTGGATGTATACTTATTGCTGAGCTCATAGCCTGAGAGGTCAAAGCTTCGTCGAACTTTACGGTAGTAGCCAGCGGAAATGACATCTGGGCTTCCCGCTGCTTTGTGCTCAATGACCTTCTGACCACCGACAAGAATATCGTGGATTTGTTCATTGGGCGAGAACTCGCGTAATGCCTGGTGAGGTAGTTCACCCCCTAAAGCCAGCACAGAATCAATGGCATTTCGCCAAGATCTAGCTTGCTCAGAGATTTGTTGCTCTTTTTGTTTGAGAACCTCGGCTGGATCTAGCTTGCGACAGCCGAATATCATAATTGCAAGTAGGCCGAGTCCAATATTAATAATGGTAGAGCTCTTCATAACATAATTTGGTAGTGTTTGTCAATAGTCCCATTGCAAATATAGCACCTATATTTCACCCTCACAATAGCCATCCCGCATAATAAAAGTAAGCCCCTTCTCTTGCATAAAAGCAAGAAGAAGAGGCAGAGGTATTGTGTGCTTAGTTTAGTGTTTGATATCTTGGATATGGGGTAGTTACAACATCTGTAAGGGGAGGTGGTGCGGACCAATAGTGGTCGGAGTGCAAACGAGTATTGGTACGTGCTTCAAACCTATATTGCTTCGCGAGTGAGCTTATATTGATGCACCCATAGGAGACCATTGCGCAAGACCATCTTTTCACAGCTTGCACGAGCTTCTTAACCTAAAGCCACCGATTTTTGAAAGAAGAAGGTACGAGTAATGGAGAGGTGGGCTTATACAATGTCATATATAGGTATATGGGTGCGTGGGTGGAGCTATATAGGATGGCTAAGAAAGCTATATGGCTTTGGACTGATTCCTATATAGCTTTGTGAAGTGACCTATATTAGGTTGTTGTTCCGCGTAGGGATAAAAGTTGTGGACGAGTGGCTAATAAGTTTGGACTACGTGCGTGGACGATAAATCTACGTGCGTGGATATTTGGATTTATGTGCCTGGTCTTTAAGACTACGTGCATAGATGCGGAAAAACCACTACGGGAAGGTGCTTTTCCCTTCACGAGAACGATGCTTTTTCCTCGGCTGGATAAGAGGAATACTCGCGATAAGGCGAAGGGTTTGCGTATCACTTCGGAGAGGTATATCGGGGAGCTGGACGTGCGATGCCTTAGCACTCTAAATAGAGGATAGGACTCTGCCACAACAGTCTCATATTATATGTGATAGAGGCTACTGCAGGATCCTCATAGAGGAGTGGTGTGAAGCAGTATTGCTTCACATATCAAACGAGTATTGGTACGTGCTTCAATCCACTACTGCTTCGTGAGTGAACTACTATTGGTCCGCGCTTCGACCACTATTGGTTCGCGGGTTGACCAATAGTGGTTCACTCAGTGACCAATATAGGTTCGCCCATGGGGCTATAGAGGACGGTAGTTCTGTCTTTGTAGGAGGGTGGGGAAGATCCCTCTATTTGTGAGTTCTATCTCTCGTTATAGAGCTTCTGATAAAGGCGGTGTTAGTGCGCTCAGGGCACAGCTCCGTAGCGCCCTTGTTAGAGGCTGGAGAGAGAAAAGCTCGGCGCGCACGGGCGTGCATGTGGGGGAATGGAGATTCCTGCTTACCTTTGTGATTAATACAAGGGGGCTTCCGCAGTGCGGACCCTCTCCTAATCGAACACGAAGCATTATGTCGCAAAGCAACGAGCGTGAGCTACAGCTCCTGAGAAAGCACTTCCTCTCCTTGGTCAGCGAAGAGTCGCCGATCATCAGTCGCCCTCTCACCGATCTCTTTCTCTTAGCCGATTGTGCTACGGGCACGCTACATCTCTATGATGACGAGGATAAGGAGATCAGCCACGTCTCCGTCTTCGCTTGGGCTGAGACCGGTACAGAGAGTGAGCCCTCAGAGGTCGCTATCGAGACGCTCCGCGAGCTGGTGACACGCCTCGAGCAAAAGGGCTTCTGGGATCGTCCCTGCTTCGCACGTCCTTTCTCCATCGAGCTTATCCGCCCCGACTTCTCCGTCATCGAAGACCTCCTTTTCCTTGATGAAGACCTCATCAAGATCGAGCCCCCCCTGCTGGATGGTGTAGGTGAAGAGCTGGATCGTTTCTTGGACGAACTTTTGGAAGATCTAAAATAATTCCCTACCTTTGCAACGCATTTGAGGGACGCCCCTCAGGATAGTGCGCCGAAATAGCTCAGTTGGTAGAGCAATTCATTCGTAATGAATAGGTCGCCGGTTCGAGTCCGGCTTTCGGCTCAGCAAATAGAAAACGGCATTGCTTCACTCGAAGCAATGCCGTTTTGCTTATTCCCCCTCGCCTTCCCTCTGCGACTCGTATTCAAGGAGTAGGCGGATGGGGAAGTGATCGCTATACCCACCCCGATAGAAGTTGCCCCCGTAGGTGCGCCAAGGTACAGCTGCACCGCCCCCGCTGAGCTGCGCCGTGAAGAACGGCCGGCAAAAGGTTTCGGCACTACCTGCTACATAACGAAGGCGTCCCCGCTGCTGAAGGAGCGAGGCGGTGAGGTGGGCTTGGTCGAGCTGGGACCATACGCCTTGATAGCAGTAGCTCCCAGGTGGCTCTTGCTTTACCTTCCGATGAAGGAGGGCGAGAAGGCTCTCGGATGGGAGGTCTTGCACCGCCATATCCGCTGTGTAGGGACGACTGCACAGGGCTTCGCTGGTGGAGGCTTCTTCGGGATCGCCATTGAAGTCCCCGAGGAGCAGGCAGTGCGTCCTATCTCCACCTTGCGCCATCAGGCTATCGACCTGCTCTCGAAGGCGCGTGCAGCAGTAGCTGCGGTAACGAGCTGAGGCCAGTGCTACGCCACGGCGCGAAGGGAGGTGACAGACGAAGACGTGGAGTGTGTCGCCCGAGGGTACCTCACCCGTGACACGAAGTAGGGAGCGCGTTCGGCGCAGCGAATCAAAGGGGAAGTGAATAGGGATCTCCTCGGAAGCGATGAGGCGGAAGGTCTCGGGAGAATAGAGGAGCGCTACATTGATACCACGCTTATCCTCTCCGTGCGTGATGATATGGCGGTAGCCTGCCTTCTCCCCGAGGGCGGTGCGATGGAGTAGGTTGCTGAGTACGGTGGCATTCTCTACCTCTATGAGGGCGATGAGGTCGGGGAAGGCTTCTCCCCCGACGGCACTGATGACCTCAGCGATATGCTGGATCTTCGTCTGGTAGCGTGCGTGCGTCCAGTGGTGCTCTCCCGTGGGGAGGAAGCTGTCATCGTCGTGGGTGGGATCATCTTCGGTATCGAAGAAGTTCTCCACGTTGTAGCTCATCACACGCAGCACCTTCCTCTGCGCCCATAGCTGGGGCGAGGAAATGTGTAGCGTGAGGAGGAGAAAGGCAAGGGAAAATAAGGCTGTGTAGCGATGCTTCATGGTAAGGCAAAAGAGAAGGCGACTACTACATGCTTCAGGGGAGAAGCTGTAGTAGTCGCCTTGCGCTTTAGATTCCGTTAGTCGGAGTGTGCGGCGTGCGCGCTTCGACTTAGAGGTTAGGGTTGACGGTCTTCCAGTCAGCTACTGCGGGGATGACACCCATAGAGATGACTTCGTCGCGCATCTTCACGAGGTGCTCGTAGCTCTTCTTGAGAGCAGCCTTTTCTTCTTCGCTACCCTTGATCTCGTGGCTGTAGTGTACACCATCCTTATCGATGACGGTCTCCATACCCATAACGACGTGGTCGAGGCCAGGGATGTTCACGTAGCAGCCAGCAGGCCAGCGGAAGGGAGCACCACCCATAGCAGCACGGATCATCTCGATAGAGACGTATGCAGGGCTCTGGAAGGAAGAGCGACCACGGAGCTTGATGATGTTGGCACCACCCTTGGTGACGCGCTGCTTGATGTCTTCCCACGTTTCGGCGGAGAGCTTAGCGCTACCGATGAGTGAGGAGAGAGGCTCGCCAGCGACAGTGACACCGCTGGAGAAGACAGCCATAGCTTCGCCGTGACCACCGTAGGTGCGTGCACCGACGACTTCGCTCTGAGCTACACCGAAGTGCTTAGCCAGCTCGCTCTGCAGACGCGTAGAGTCAAGAGCAGCGAGTGTGGTGACCTGCTCGGGACGGAGACCAGAGTGGATCAGCGTCACGAGACCTGTGATGTCAGCAGGGTTGAAGATGATGACGACGTGACGAACATCGGGGCAGTAAGCCTTGATATCCTTACCGAGCTGAGCGGCGATCTCGGCGTTGCCCTTCAGGAGGTCTTCGCGAGTCATACCGTCCTTACGGGGAGCACCACCCGAGGATACGATGTACTTTGCGCCAGTGAGTGCCTCCTTGATATCAGAGGTGAAGGTCAGGTTGAGCCCTTCGAAGCCACAGTGGCGGATCTCTTCGGCTACCCCTTCGAGGCCGGTGGGGAAGGGGTCATAGAGACAGATGTTGGGGGTGAGAGACATCATGGCAGCAGTCTGGGCCATGTTCGAGCCGATCATGCCAGCGGCACCTACGATCGTCAGCTTGTCTTGTGTGAGGAAGCTCATAACTATTGGATATTTATGATTTGGTTGAGGGTTTCTCTTGTCTCACAAATGTACGCCTTTTCTCTGCGATTGCCAAGGGGGAAATGGCGCATACATCTCTCGCTCCCACGGCGTGTGCTGGGGAGTAGGGCGGAGGCGCTCCTATTTGCGGAGACTATCGCCCTCTTGAGGGCGTGCCGTGCTGTCGGGCTGGGGCTTCTTCTTCCTGCGTGAGAAGAGCTCCTGAAGCGAGTCAAAGCGACGCTGGAACATGAAGCCAAGGCCCTGCGTCGTCAGTGACTGACGCACGTACTGGTACATGCTGTTGTAGTGGCTGTAGCCCTTGAGACGGAGTGTACCAGCAGCATTGAGCTTGTACTCAAGGTCAAATTCGCCGATGTACTTCCCCGAGAGGAATGGGTTGTCGTGGTAGCCGACGTTCCCGTTGATGAGGAGGCGGTCATCGAGCCAGCTACCCGAGAAGAGTAGCTCAATGTCGGTGTTGTCGAGTGCGCTATTGGCTGTACGGATATTTGCGCCGATCTGGATATCGTTCGAGAAGTTACCGAGCAGTCGAGAGAGCTGGTCGGAGAGTGTCGTCGTCGCGAAGGAGGTGAGGTTGTTGGAGACTGTCGTCGTGCCCTGCTTCGTGTCGGTGGTGTAGAACTTCCCGAGGGTCATCAGGTAGAGGAACTGGCGGTTACGCTCGTCCTCCGACGTGAGGAGCGACTGGATACGGCGCTCCATCTCGGGTTCTGAGCCTGGGAGCTCGACGCCGAGCTTGATGTCTGGACGCGTGATCACACCGCTGAGCTGGACGGTGCAGCTCACGGGTATGCTGGTGCGCTGAGTGAGGGTAGAGAGTCCCGCATCAAAGTCCGCGATATTCGCCGTCAGGTCGTAGGCGGCCTTAAGGTCAATGATAGCTGCCATGGGATCACCTCGGAAGTCAAGGCGCCCACCTTCCTTGAGGGTGAAGCGCTTACGGGCGAACTGCTCGAAGTTGAAGGTGTACTGCCCTTCGCGCAGCGTCAGGCTACCATAGGTCGTGGGCGAACCCGAGTGGGGTACCTCGATCGTTAGGTCCCCTTCGCAGCGTGTGACGATATCGTTTTGCATGCTCTGGCTACTCCCGAGGCGCAAGGAGAGGCGTGCATCGGGTGTGACGTGAAGGGCCATACGCATCGTGACCTCTGTCTCGGCTGCGACGGCTGGGCGTGCGACGGTGTCTGCGAAGGCAAGGCTATCCTGTGTAGAGAGAGGACGTAGAGGACGGTAGGTGAAGAGACGCTCGTCCTTGCGTACGTCCGTCTTGTTGAAGTCGAGTACGACGTCCGTACCAGGAGCACTGCGGAGGTTCACATCCAGGAGGAGCTTGGGGAGCTTACCCTTCATCTGGGCCGTACCAGTACCGTAGGCTGTGCCATAGATAGGCAGTGCCTGCTTCGTAGCGGTCTGTAGGACCTTCACTCCACGCATCTCTGAGGCGGTGAGGTCAAGATCAAAGTTATCAAAGAAGCGGTGACGTATCACCCCATCGACGATACCCGTGTGACCCTCATCATCTCGCATCGGGATCTTAGAGAAGATGATCGAGGTGGGGGTAAAGGTCAGGCGGTGCGAGAAGCTGTAGTTCGTGCCGAGGAGGCGCACACCGATATTACCATCTTCGACGTCGGCTTCACCCTCTACGGTGACGCCCTCTTCGAAGACCCCGAAGAGGCGCACCTTACCCGTGGCACGGCCTTGTACATGGTCGAAGAGCGTGTCCATAAACTTACCCATGAAGTCGGCGCGCAGACGCTCCGCCTCAAACGTAAGGTTGATACCTGCACCACCAGCTGGGCGTATGTAGCCCGTGACATGGCTGTGCCCGCCTTCGCTCTGGTTGACGTCCCCATCGATCATGATATTTCCGACACCGCTGTCGAAGGTGAGGTCAGCCTTCAGTGCGCCGACGTCGATGCCCTTGACATGGAGTGCCGGCGAGGTGACAGCAGCCGTAGCGATGATCTTCCCGCCTTGGAGACTTGCCGTAGCTGAGCCCGTGAGGTCGGTATTGATCATATTGAAGCCCACGCCTGCTGACTCGAGGATATAGAGGAGGTTGATCTTCTTGAGGGCGATATTGAGGTGCTCCTCGGGATTGGGGCTGAGTGCTCCACTGATGCTGATACGACGCTCTGAGGAGGCCAGATCAAGACCTTCGACGCGAAGCTCCTTGCCTCGGAGGGAGAGATGCGCGGGTGCGACGCTCCAGGTGTCGCTGTGTACACGGATGGTCGAGGGGTCGAGCGTGACGTCGAAGCCGAGTGCTGGACGGCCGTTCTCGCTCTGTGTGTATTGGTGCAGAGACGCACCGATATTGAGGAAGCCATTGTGGAGCTTACTTTTGACCTCACGCCCCAGGTCAAGCTGGACGTGCAGGCTATCGGTGAGGATCTTCGTCATCATGGCGAAGCCCTGTATCTGTGCGCCACTTGCTAGTCTTGCCTCACCCGTGAGTTTGAATTCCCCGTCCTCAAGGCTCAGAGCTGCTCCACGTAGCTCATGACCACCCAGGCGGAGGGTAGGGACGGAGGCTTGCAGACCCAGCGAGTGGCTCGCACCGATATAGGAGGCACGTACATCTGCACCTTCCTCGAGGCCGATAGGCAGCTTGAGAGCCTGTTGCCACTCCTCGGGGATCTTGTGCAGCTGGAGGGAGAGGTCGAAGTCTGTACCTGAGATCTCGCTGCTATGCGCGCCTCCTCTTTGAGCGAGGTCGAGCGAGGGGAAGTGATGATAGAGCGTGCGACGCAGGTCAGGGATCAGCGCACTCAGCACATAGTGCCCCCGTAGGGTAGCAGAGAGGTAGGGCGAGCGGAGGTAAATCATACGCGTCTCCTCGGGGTTGCCCGAGAAGAGGATGTTCAGCTCGTCCAGTGAGAGGGTGCGCTGTGGTGAGGTCAGCGAGATATGATCGATAGCGAGACGTCCCTGCCCGCGGTCGATGTTCAGCTCGTCCATGTTGAAGCGCCCCGTGAGCGAGAGTGTCTGACGGGGGCTGTTGGGATTGAGCCCAAAGAGGTCGGTCTGCAGGTGGCGCACCTGTAGGTCAGCCTCTACGGCATGCAGGGCACGGCCCGAGAAAGTCGCCACCCCGTCGAGAGCGAGGGAGGCTGCTGGGTCATCGACCTCGAGGTGCACCTTATGACGACGTGCACCGACGGGGGTGACGGCGAGCTGTGTGCCACGGAGGGTCTGCCCGCGATAGGTGACTGAAGGAAGTGCCATCTGTAGCGTGCCCTGCCAATCCTCTAGGGTGCCGGTGCTGCTGACGGCATCGAGGTCAATGGTTGTGGCTACCGAGCCTAAGGGTGCTAGATCGCCGATGATAGGGGCGAGGTCGAAACCTTGGGTCGAAGCCTTCCCCGTGAGCTTGCGCAGGCTCTTGCCTTCAAGGCTTCCCGTGATGTCATAGTCCCAGCGTCCTTGTGCTGAGCCGATGTAGCCCTTTCCTGAGAAGGACTTCCCAGGGACGAACTGCGTCTTCCCCGCATGGCGGATGCTCTGCAGGCGGCTGAGACGCTCAATGAGGGGGAGGGAAGAGGCGGGGAGGTGAGGGCGTATGAAGCCGACGACAGCGGAGCTTACCTCGGCATCGGTGATGTCGGTCGAGATGCTGGTGACCTCGCCTGCGCTGTCCCACGTGACACGGCCACTACCCTCGAGGATGATGTGACGGGGGAGGCGTAGGGAGAAGTTCGCACGTCCGGCTGCAAGCCCTTCGCGGCAATAGGTCGCCTGCAGGGTCGCCTGCTCGTTGCGATCCTTGAGCGCAGGGGAGAGGATGCTGAGGTCAGAGAGCGTGAGCTGCGTATCGCCCAGCTCCAGCTCCTCGAGGAGGGCAAGCCCCTTGCGCTGTGTCTCAAGGCGCGCCAGTGGGATGGAGAGCGAGCTCTTTGGCAGGCTAAGCTGGAGATTGGATAGGGTGAGGAGGCTCCCCTGTAGCTCTCCTTGTCCTGTGAGCGAGGAGAGGGTGAAGCCCTTGTCTGTCGTGAAGCTCAGCTCATCGATGGCGCCACCGATATAGCCCTTTGAGAAGCGCAGGCGGCGGATACGAGTGGAGAGCTTGTTGATGACGAGGCGCTCCCGCTCGGCTTCGCTGAGGGAGAGACGCATGTCACGTATGATGATGCTATTGATGTCTACGGGGATCGACTTGCTGGAGCTCTTGGGATTGGAGAGGTGATCGATGGTGTGTTGGATATTCAGTCGTCCTGTCTTAGGGTCACGGATGAGCCGAAGATCCGCCTCGAAGAGTCGGGCAGAGGTGATGCGTACCTCCTGCTGGGTGATGAGGTCGCTCAGGGAGATCCCGCCGATGAGGCGGTCTGCGGTGAGCATACGTCGCCCAGCGGTGTCGAGGATGATGACGCGATGTGCCTCGATATTCGTCCAGGACATAAGCTCGACACGCTCCAGCTGTACGGGGCTGTCAAAGATTTCGGTGAGCAGGCCTGCTACACGGCTGGCGGCCTCCTTCTGTACAGCAGGGATGCGGAAGAGTCCGAGAGGGAGGAGATAGAGTAAGACGAAGAGGGTAGCAGCTATCCATGCTACTACCTTCAGTACCTTGAGGAAATGACGATTGACCTGCCAATGGCGCATGCCCTACGATCCTTGACTTGCTCTTATATAATTATTGTGTCGATGGAGTGCCCAGCGCCCTCCTTTCGTATAACGCTCCCCGTGCTTTGGGTCGTGCCTGCAAAGGTACTACATTATCATGTAGCACTGAGTGGCCTGTGCTCCTTCGGCTGATAGGCTTCCCTTACAGTGGGGAGGATACTTATGTCTGTGATGGGCGGGGCGAACCTATATTGCTTGCTGAGTCAACCTATATGGTCGTCGCACGGATCAGTATAGGTTCATACCCTCATCCTATATTAAGTTGTTGCGGTGCGTAGGGATAAAAGTTGCGGACGAGTAGCAGATAAGTTTGGACTACGTACGTGGCTCTAATATCTACGTATGTGGATATTTGGATTTACGTGCCTGGTCTTTAAGACTACGTACATAGATAGAAGAATACCACTACGGGAAGGCGCTTTTTACTTCATGAGAACGATGCTTATCCCTCCGCTGAATAAGAGGAATACTCGCGATAAGGCGAAGGGCTTGCGTATCACTTCGGAGAGGCATATCGGGGAGCTGGGCGTGCGATGCTTAGCAGAGCAAATAGAGGACAGCACTCGCGGCAACAGGCTCATATTGGTCGCACTCCCAACGAGTAGTCGTTTGCAAATCAACCCCGCCTCAATACGGCCTGCTGATGAGTAGGGGGCTTGGTACGGAAGCCCGTAGTGTAAATATATGCGATTCAAAAGCAAAGTATTACCTTTGCGTACCCGTATTAGTGGAGTACGAGGGGCATTCCTCGGCATAAATAACCTACCGTAGCTACTATATAGTAGGGTTTACGTAGCGAATCCCCTGAATTACTTCGCGCCCCCTCTCCTAAAGCAGATAAGAAGAAATAAACCAGAAGCAATATGATCACAGTCAGCGACCTCGCCGTACAGTTCGGTAAGCGAGTCCTTTTCCAAGACGTCAACCTCAAGTTCACTCCAGGCAACTGCTATGGTATCATCGGTGCCAACGGTGCTGGTAAGTCAACCCTACTGCGTACCATCAGTGGGGCGCTTGAGCCTACGCGCGGTAGCATCACCCTCGGTCCTGGTGAGCGTCTCTCGGTCCTTAGCCAGGATCACCACGCCTTCGATGCCTTCACCGTTATGGATACCGTCCTGATGGGGCACAGCGTCCTCTGGGCAATCATGGAGGAGAAGAACGCGCTGTATGCTAAGCCCGACTTCAACGATGAGGATGGCAATCGCGTCGCTGAGCTGGAAGATAAGTTCGCAGAGATGGAAGGCTGGAACGCTGAGAGCGATGCCGCCATGCTCCTGAGCGGTCTCGGTATCAAGGAAGACCAGCACTACAAGCTCATGAAGGAGCTTAGCGGTAAGGAGAAGGTGCGTGTCCTCCTGGCACGCGCACTCTATGGTAAGCCCGACAACCTCCTCCTCGACGAGCCTACCAATGACCTTGACCTGGAGACGGTCACTTGGCTGGAGAACTACCTCTCCGAGTATGAGCAGACGGTGCTTGTCGTCAGCCACGACCGTCACTTCCTCGACTCGGTCTGCACGCACACGGTGGACATTGACTTCGGCCGCGTCCAGCAGTTCGCTGGTAACTACAGCTTCTGGTACGAGTCCAGCCAGCTCGCTCTGCGTCAGCAACAGCAGCAGAATAAGAAGGCTGAGGAAAAGAAGAAGGAACTCGAAGAATTCATCCGCCGCTTCAGTGCCAACGTCGCTAAGAGCAAGCAGACCACGAGCCGTAAGAAGATGCTCGAGAAGCTCAACATCGAAGAGATCAAGGCCAGTAGCCGTCGCTATCCAGGTATCATCTTCACGCCAGACCGTGACCCAGGGAACAAGATCCTTGAAGTCAAGGGCCTCACGGCTTATGCCGATGATGGCACGCTGCTCTTCCGTGATCTGAACTTCAACGTAGAGAAGGACGACAAGATCGTCTTCATCAGCCGTGACCCTCGTGCGATGACTGCCCTCTTCCAGATCATCAATGGGGTAGAGAAGGCCAGCGAAGGGACCTACGAATGGGGGCAGACCATCACCGAAGCCTATCTGCCACTGGATAACTCGGAGTACTTCAATACGGATATGAACCTCGTCGAGTGGCTCTCTCAGTTCGCAGCCGACACCAACGAAGTTTACCTCAAGGGCTTCCTTGGGCGTATGCTCTTCTCTGGCGAAGAGATTCTCAAGAGCGCCTCAGTCCTCTCTGGGGGTGAGAAGATGCGCTGTATGATCTCGCGCATGATGCTCAAGAATGCGAATGTGCTCGTCCTCGATAGCCCCACGAACCACCTTGACCTGGAGTCGATCCAGGCGTTCAATAATACGCTCAAGACCTTCAAGGGCAACGTCCTCTTCACCAGCCATGACCATGAGTTCATCCAGACGGTAGCTAACCGCATCATCGAGCTCACTCCTGGTGGCATCATCGACAAGATCATGGACTACGATGACTACATCGTCGATCCTACGGTCGCTGAGCTCAAGGCTAAGTACTACGGCGAGTAAGGCTCTGGCCTCCAACTCGCTCCCCCTCCCTAACTGAAGAAGTCGAGATACCGCATACATCATGTATCGGTATCTCGACTTCTCTTTGACTCCTATAGATGCGGAAAAATCAGTGGGTTATATGATGAAACGACTATTCTACTCCTCTCTCCTGCTGCTCTCTCTCTCCCTCTCTACTTGAGCACAGAGTGGCTACACGCAGCAGCTTTGGACCTCTTCTCAGGATACGACTGCTATTCTCCGCCCAGAGCACCTAGAGATGACTCAGGAGGAGATCGATCGCCAGCTGGATCTCGAGGATAACTTCGGCATGTATCGTGGTAACTACTTCATCATGGGGCTACCTTTTGACAGGCCGATCACGAGTAAGACGGCCGATGCGAAGTTCCAGCTGAGTATCCGCTATCGTATGCTCAAGGGCTCGCTACCCTTTCACTCCTACCTGATGCTGACCTATACGCAGAAGACGCTGTGGGATATGTCTCAAGGAATGGCTCGAAAAGCTGAAGTCTGGCGAAGGTGAGTACAAGGCTTGGGACTGGGCTCGTGGCGTAAACATCGCATGGGCTGGTCTTCGTGCTGGCTACATAACCCGTGAAGAGGTCGATGCTTACAATGCATCTTTGGTCCCTCTGGCTCAGGCTAAGTATGCAGACTGGAATGCTTACTTCAAGGACTTCCTCGCTGGTCGTAAGGCATGGGATCCCCAGGATGAATACGGTGGTGCTGAACAATTTGAAGAGGTTGTCAAGGATCTTCTCGACAAAGAAGCTTCGATCTACAAGGTCGTGCCCTTCAAGTAGTCCTTCCCTGACTCTCTAAAAGCACCGAGGCGGTACCCCACACATGGGGCATCGCCTCAGTGCTTTTTATGTGAATGCGTCTCTACTGATTGGAGTAGGGTGCAGGGCTGTGCAGGGCGTCTCCTTGATCACAAGGAATAGAACTCTATGTATGCTTAGGGTTCTCCCTCAAGCCGCCCCTCCTGAGAGGAGAAATATCTAAGTGCCGCCGTTAGTATTAATTTTGTTCCTCTATGTAGAGCTATTTCCAAGGTGGAGATAGCCAAAATAACACTCATGCTATTTTGCGTATGCTCAAGAATTTCTTCAAGTTAGCCCTCCTGGCTGTAGCCGCTGTCTGTGGTCTCGCTTCGTGTAGCAACAACACAGCTGATTACGATGCACTGCGTCCCACGCTGCTGGGCGGTGTGTACTTCTATAGTGATCACGATGGTGTAGATGCTTTCGATGCGCAGATCAAGAGTGAAGCTCTCAGCAAGCTTGAAGGCTATAAGGAATACTTTATCAACCCATATAAAGGTCAAAGTGCCGACTCTGTCGTCACGATGCTACACAAAGACTGGGGCGTCACCGATAGCGTAGGCCTAAAGGAGCTGCTGGAGAACCTTAAATCTTCAGAAGGTGAACACAAGGCTTGGGACTGGGGGCGTGGCGTCTATATCGCATGGGCTGGTCTGCGTGCTGGCTACACGACTCGCGAAGAAGTCGATGCTTACATCTCTTCGCTCGTACCTCTGGCACAGGCCAAGTATGCAGACTGGAATGCTTACTTCGATGACTTCCTCGCTGGCTGTAAGGATTTTGATCCCGAAGATACATATGGTACTGCAGAAGATATAGAGAAGGGGGTCAAAGAGCTTCTTGAGAATAAAGCTTCGATCTACAAGGTTGTGCCCTTCAAGTAGTCCTTTCCTGACTCTCTAAAAAGCACTGAGGCGGTGCCCCACACATGGGGCACCGCCTCGGCTTTTTATGTGAAGGCGTCTCTACTGATTAGTAGTGGGGCGTGGGGACACTTGCTTGCATCCAGTAGGTCGAGGGTGAGGCTACCGAGCTGATGCGCACATGGTCTGCATCACCCGAGATCGGCTCGATGGAATAGGGCGAGTGTCTCGTGACAGACTGCAAGTACCAGTCGAAGGCGCGGTGACCGAAGAGCCAAGAGATATCCTTCTGGATGATGCGCGTCGTATGGAACTGCGAGGGCTGTCCGTAGATCGACGTGAAGTCCATGTAGTAGCTCCCCCAACTCTTATCCAGCCAGTAGGTGATCTGGAAGAAGAGCGAGATCTTCGGCATCATGGCACTCGTGCGACCGAAGTACACGTCCGTACCGAAGCTACCAGGGTACACGTCACCCTGCTGCGTCTCCTGCACCTGAGTGAAGAGGTTCAGCGCGTCGGTACCAGCTGTCGTAGAGCTCGCATAGGAGAGGATGGTGTACTGCTCCGAGAGGTCATACGTCCCTGTGTAGAGGCTGGAGGTCTGCTTGCCATCCTGCGTCGTGACGGCCGTCTTATCAGCATTGAGCTCCAGTGTGCGGAGGGTGTCTGAGCCGATGGTGAAGGGCGTCAGCAGGCGTAGCCCCTTGTCTGTGAAGGCGAAGGGTAGCAGCTTCTGCTCATTGTCATAGCGTACCCAGAGCTGGCGTGCAAAGCCGAAGATCGATACAGCGACTTCCTTGCCTCCGAGCTGAAGAGGAGCAAGTGCCTTACCCTTCAGAGCCTGCTGGCTCTCGGTGATCTTGGTGAAGTAGCTATTAGGATTCTCATCGACGCGCGTCAGCTGCATCTCTCCCTGCGTATGTCCACCGCGTAGGGTGATCGTCCGCCCATCTTCGCTGACGCGTAGGACTGTGAAGTCAAAGTCGCCATCGTAAGCTACAGGGATCCCCCACTGAGGGTTGGAGTACTGGTGCAGAGCATCATTGAAGGTGTCGAAAGTCAAGCGTACCCCACCATTCTGAGAGAAATGGTAGCTGGAGGTAGCAGGAGTCTGCGACTCTTCGGAGAAGATCGTGACCTCGTTGTCGGAGGTGAACTTGAGGCTGAGGTTGAGCCCACCGTATTGTCCCTTTCCCGGGACGAGCGTCAGCATCCAGCCATGCTCACTGGAGCGTAGGAGCTGACGTAGGCTCTGGGTGTCCCTGGCGATAGCTGTCGAGACGTAGTTATCACCACTGGGCATGTCCTCGTACATCCGGCAGGATGTGAAGAGCGTGAAGAGGCCTAAGGCCAAGATATGGTAGTAGCGCATAGTTAGTAGCCGTTAGGATATTTGGTGAAGTCCATTGATGCGACCAGAGGAAGGCGCTTCTGAGCCTCGGCACGTATCTTATCGAGGTCGGCAGAGTACTCGGAGCGGAGGTACTCCTTCATAATAGCCACCTTCTTCTCGATGATCTCGCGACCGGTATACTTGGCGTCGGAGCGGTTCTTGCCTTCGGCACCCTTGAGACGATCTGCCCACTCGCTGTCGCTGTCGAGGATGTAGTAGGCGAAGAGTTCGGCGAAGTCTTCGTCGGCATCGGTACTGGCGTAGTCACTGACGAAGCCCGCGTAGCTCGCATTCTGCCCCGTACGCCACCAGTAGCTGAAGGCATCCTGCTTCTGGTACTCAAGAGCGGAGAGCTTATCGAACTCAGGTGGGTAAGCTCGCTCTTCGTGGAGCGTGTGAGCCGACTCGTGGAAGAGTACGCTGATGTAGTCCGCACGCACGGTACCTGTGTACTGCGTATTCAGCTCATTGATGTTGTAGATCCAGATCATCCCCTGTGGAGCTGCACCAGCCATACGGCGGTCGATGGCGTAGCCTGAGGAGCCGAAGAGGTTCAGATACTTGATCGTATGGGTCTGTAGATAGCCCTCGGGAGTAGAGGCTTCGTAGACCTGGAAGAACATATACTCGATGAGGTTGAGGTACTCCAGCGCCTTCTCTTCCTTGACTGGAGCGAGGAGATAGCGGCGGTCTGTGACCTTGTCATCGTAGCGGTAGGCGATATCGACATTGTACTTCTTCGCGAAGGCCTGCTGGATATAGCGGTCGAGGCGAGGCAAGCTACTGACCGTCGTGTTCGCGACGACCTGCCGACTGGGTTGTACAGAGTCTATATCAGCGTCGCAACCCGTGAGCCCTGTGAGTGCGAGGGCTGCAAGGGGGAGAAATAGCTTCTTCATAGCGCGTAGTCAATTAGTTGGTAGTCGGATTGGGAGTGATAGCGCCCTTCGTCGCCTGGCTGGGAAGCTGGATGGCGTGGCGAGGATCGCGACCAGGGAGCTTGTCCTGGACGATGTAGCGGTAGCCATTATTGAGGCGGCGGTAGATGGGGATACCGAAGCGCTTGATATCTTGCCAGCGCAGACCTTCGTGCATGGTGAGGATGCGGCGGCACTGCAGGAGGTGCTGCAGGAGGGCATTCTCCTCATCCGAAGCGATTGTGAAGTGCGCATTGAACGCCTTGCGGATTGAGGCCTTCCCTTCGGAGTCGATGGGGAGAGCAGAGTAGAAGGCGACGATCTCCTGCTGGGTGAAGGTCTTTTGACGTGAGTTGTTCTCCCCGTCGTTGAGGTAGTTCGTCGTCCAGAGGTTCATATCCTCGATAGCAGAGGCGTAGTGACTGCTACCCAGATGGAGCTTAGCTTCGGCACGTACCAGCAGCGTCTCGTCGGTGGTGAAGGGTGTCTCTATTGTCTGGATGCTATTGCTGGGGAAGGTGGGGAGCTTCGGCTGGACCGTCTTGTTGATATTCCCTTCGGTGTAGATGAAGGGCTGGAACCAGTAGGGATCCTTAGTACCCCAGATGTTCTTCGCGAAGAGGGTCTCGGTGAGCGTCAGCTCCTGCGACTGCGTGAAGCGTGTATTGTAGTAGGCCGTCCCGCCTGTCACGAGCCATGGGTAGTAGCTGTAGGTGGGGACGGTAAGCAGGTTCGCAGGGTTGCTGATGTCGTAGTAGGCCAGTGCGAAGGAGGCATCGGTACGAGGGATGCTGTAGAAGGCCTTCCAGTTGCGTAGGACGAGCTTAGGATCGGGGCCCAGCACCTTGTCTGCATGTGCTATCGCCTCCGTCCACTTCTGATAGTAGAGGAAGAAGCGTGCGGCGAAGGCATGGGCAGAGGCTGCGGTGAAGTGGAACTTCTTCTCCTTGTCCGTATAGTTCGAATACTTCTCCAGAAGTGGAATCCCTGCCTCAAGGTCAGCAGCGATCTGCTCATAGGTCTCCGCCATCGTACCGCGAGGGTAGTTGGGCTGGAGGTTGACTACGCGCTTCTTGATGTAGGGAATGCCAGGATCCGTGGAGCTGGACGAGGGGTCGTAGGGCAGGCAGAAGAGGTTGGCCAGACAGAAGTGTCCATAGGCACGAGCCAAGAGAGCCTCCCCCTTGATACCCTGTAGCTCCTCTTTATCCCCCCCGAGAGCCTCTATATCCTCCAGCGCTTCGTTGGCATGCGCTATGGAGTTATAGGTATTCTGCCAGATGAGGTAGGGCGCATCATAGAGCCCATCGGAGTTCACAATGGTTTCCCAGTAGGCGGCTTTCTCACAGAACTGATTCGTGTAAGGGTTATTCACCCCGTCATCCTGGATGTTGTCGGAGGAGAGCTCCGTGAGGTACGCAATCGAAGAGGTAGAGTAAGCGCTACCAAGGAGCTTCTCTATCTTGCTCGCATTGTCGGGCTCGACGAGCGAGGAGTAGGGGTTCTCATCGAGGAACTTGTTGCATGATGTCATCGACAGGACGAGCGTGACACCAAGGCTTAGAATCGTGATTGGCTTCATAGCTTCTAAGTATTTCGATGACTACATACCCACCGTGCAGGTGAAGATGAGCGAGTGTGGAGTATAGGCGTAGGGGAGCGCACCGTTGAGCTTCTTATCCGAGTAGATGAGGAAGAGGTTGGAGGCCTGCAGCTTCAGATCGACAGAGGAGAGGAAGCTCTTCGTGAGGAGGCTCTTGGGGATAGAGTAGCCGAGTGATACGTCACGCAGCTGGATGTAGTCGCAGCGAGCGATACGCACGTCGGAGTAGTCGTAGGTCGTGTAGGCCTGCGAGAGATTGGGGTAGCGGTTACGCTGATCTGCCGTGGGGATGGAGGGGACGTTGGTGTGCTCTTCATCACCAGGGGACTTCCAGCGGCGGTTGAACTCATGCCCGAGGACCTCGTAGTCGTAGTACGTGGTGCTGAACTCAGCTGGCAGGCGCTTGATACTACCGAAGGAGTAGAGGATATAGGCGCTCAGCGTGAAGTTGCCGATGCGGAAGCTGTTGTTGAGACCACCTTGGTCGGTAGGTGTGAGTGTACCCGAGTACTTGAGGTAGTCAAGATCCTCCGTCGCGCTGAAGTTGATGTGGTCACGCTCGATCTGCCCCTTGCTATTGTAGAAGAGGGGGAAGCCTTCGCTTGACAGCTTGTAGAAGGGGATAGAGAAGACCGATGCCAGAGGATAGCCTTCGCGGGCAGCACCACTTGAGGAGCTTACCAGCGTGGAGACGTCTGACTGCGAGAGGAGCTTCGTCACCTTATTCGTATTGCGAGCGTAGGAGAAGGACGTCGTCCAAGAGAAGTTCTGCGTCTTGACGTTCTGCGTCGTCAGCGAGAGCTCGACACCCTTAGCTTCCATGGAGGCCACGTTGCCGTAGGGCTTGAAGAAGCCACCCGTACCCTGATTGTAGGAGATGTCTACGAGGTCACGGCCCTGACGTGAGAAGAGGCTGAGCGATACGCCGATGCGGTCCTTCAGGAGTCCGAAGTTGAGGTTCCAGTTCAGCTCATACATCTTCTCATAGGTGAGGTCGTGGTTAGCGGGCTCACTGATATAGAGCGAGGGGGAGCTGTGGTCGCCTGGGCGGAAAGGTAGGTAGCCCTTGATACGCTGGTAGGAGTTGTAGACAGAGGGGAGTGTCCCAGTCATCCCGTAGGAGAGACGCGTGGAGAGTGAGGAGAGGGGGCTGAGGCTGGGGAAGAAGGATTCGCTTGAGACGTCCCAGCCGAGGGCTACGTTCCAAGTGGGGATCCAGCGTACCAGACGAGACTTCCCGAAGCGGTTCGTCCCTTCGTAGCGGAAGGAGCCATCGAGGGTATAGCGACCGAGGTAGCTATAAGAGAGGTTCCCGAGGAAGGAGACATTACGATAGATCGTCGTCGAGCGCGAGTAGTAGTTGTTTCGACGATCATGGAGCCAGTGGAAGAGCATCGGGTCGAAGGTGCTCAGCTGACCGATCTCGAAGTTTACCCCATACTCATTGTGCCAACCATTACGCTCGAGGTAATCGTAGAGGTCTGTACCCCCGACGAGCGTCAGAGCATGCTTGCCCTCAGCGAAGGTGTCGGTATAGGTAGCACGGGCCTGCAGGTCGAAGCGGCGTGAAGCGTACTCCTGGATGGTGCGGTAGCCCCCATGAGGCATGACGACCCGTGGTACGGCATAGACATCATCGGCAGGCTTGTAGAGGTAGCTATTGCGGTCGCGGATGAGACGCTTATTCATCGCACGGAAGCGCTCAGAGGCGTTGGACTTCTCGGTGCGGATGAATTCCGTCAGGTCATTGTAATACTGGATCGAACCGAGGAGCGAAGCGTTGAACTTCGTCGAGGGGCGGTAGGCTATCGAGGCCTGCAGACGGACGTTCACAGCATCGACATCGCGGTAGTTCTGGTTCATCTCCTCCTTGATGTTGTAGGGAGCGAACTCATAGAGGTAGTACTGTGTGGGATCCATCGTACGGGAGAGCGTCTGTGCTACCGAGAGGGGCGTGAAGTCCCCACCGTCATGATCGCGGGTGTAGGATGCATTGACGATCGTCCCGAAGGTCCAGTACTTGTGGGGCTTGAAGGTGGCGTTGAGGTTGAAGAAGTAGGTATTCTCCGACTGTACCTTAGCCCACCCTGGGTCGATCGTAGCGCCGAGGGAGGCGTAGAAGTTCGATACCTGTCCGCCAGATGCCAGCGAGACGGTGTGCTGATGACGGATGCTGTGCTGGAAGAGCTCCTTGAACCAATCGGTATTGCGCATCTCTGCTTCTTGTAGGTAGCGGGTGCGGCCCTCGAGGGTGTTGTCTTGTAGGTACTCCTTATTCTTATACTTGATCGCGTTGTCGTACATCAGCCCGTAGACCCCGTAGCGCGTCTGGTAGAGCACGGTCTCGGGAGAGAGGCTACCACCACCCTCAAGCTCCTTGAGTACCGACATCTGGTCCTGCGAGTTGAGGATGTTAAACTCGCGGTAGGAGGGAATGAAGCGGTAGGTAAGCTGTGAGGTATAGGTGAAGCGGTTGATGCCTTGGCCTGCATGGCGGGTGCGCACGGAGATCACACCACCGGTAGCTTGGTTCCCATAGAGAGCCGTCGCCGAGGCATCGGTGATGACAGTGAAGCTCTCGATATCGCGCTCGGAGAGCCCAGGGAGAGCCGCGGCGATGAGGCGCTTGGCGTCGGTGGAGGCGAGGTCAGCGGTGTTGAACGTGCTGTCTTGCTTATAGACGACACCATCGATGACCCAGAGCGGATAGTACTTGGTCTGGATAGAGGTCGTCTGACGCATGGTCGTCACCGTAGAGCCCTTCTGCTGCTCTTCACCATCCTCGAGGGTAATCTCGAGGGGGGTAGTTGTAGCAGGGGCTTCGGTGGTCTTCTTGCCCGCGAGGGTGAAGACGAGGACGGATTTCTCCGGGACTTGGAGGGAGAACTTCCCTTCCTTGTCGGTCGTCGTGTGCTTGGAGTTGTCGAGCTTGACCGTGACAGATACCTTCGGCAGAGGCGTACCTCTGGAGTCAAGTACCTTCCCTTGGACAAGGATCGTCTGGGCACAAACGGCCGTCACGGAGCCGATGAGTAGCATCAGACTCACGATGAGGTTACGTAGCTGGGTTCCCATAATCTGTAGAGACATTGGTAGGTTAGTGCTTCAGTGCATCTCACTCCCTTTATATAAAGAATAGGGCTGGGGTGAGGTGCAATAGCAAATGTAAATAAAAAGAGAATACGTTGTATTCCTTTTCGATAGCTGCTTATATCCTATATAATTTAAGGAAATGGCTGCGTTGTCTGGGTTTAATTTAGGGAATTCGGCCCGCCTATTAGGGGTGGGGATAGACATAGGAAAAGGGAAGGGGCATCCTACCTCCGAGGTGCAGTCTGGAATGATTTTCGGTAGGGGGAAATTCATCCCTATCGAAGAAGGTAAGGAAACCTATATTGGTCGGCGAGCTGACCTATATAGGTCATCGGTGCAACCAATATAGGTCACCAACGCAACCAATATAGGTCAGCTCGCCGACCAATATAGGTTCACATCTGCCCCTCGTATGTTCGCGAAGGGGATAGCTCTATGGAGGTGTCCTATATATATGATAATTAGAGTGTAGTATCTGCCTGGGTGAATGGAGAATGGTGAGTATCCTATGTGGTATATCCATCTACGAAAAAGAGGCACACCAAGGCTGGTCATCTGACCTATACCTTGGTGTGCCTCTTATCTTGTGTGGGAGTGATTAGCTCAGCGGATCCTCATCTTCGGTGGGCTTGTAGCGCTGGGCATCGAAAGAGGGGACGGTTGGTTTTGCTCCTCCCTGGTGGTCGGGAGCGGGGCACGTCTGATGGATGCGTACCCTGAGCGCCACGATCTCCGTGCTGGTGCTTACTCGCCCTTCGCGGTCAGTCTCACGCACGTACTCGATACGACCAGCGATGGAGATGTGTGCTCCAGTGTGCAGATGCTCCAGCGCTATCCCTGCTTGACCGCGAGCGATGACCCTATGGTAGAGTCGCTGGAGGTAGGGACGGCCACCTTCGCGCCCCGTGACCTCCTCCTCGGTCTTGAGGCGCAGGCGCACCTCGGGGAAGTCGGGCGCCAGATAGTGTACGCTCGGCTCTTCGGTGAGCTCACCCGTGAGGATGACTTGATTGGTCGGGGGGAGTTGGGGCATGAGTGCTTAGCGGTTGAGGACCTTGTTCTTCGCGATGACAGCGACGTAGTCCTTGAGGTAGTTGGGCGTCCAGTAGGCTGTGTCGACAAACTCCTCACGCTCGAAGGATGCCGTGGCAAGGGCGACCATGGCCTTCGCCGTGGGGGCAAAGCCTTCGTCCCATACTTCATAGCTGTGCTCTGGCCACAGATCACGGGCCTTCGTCGCGCCATTACCGATGAGTATAGGGTCTGAGGCAGTGCCGAAGATAGGTGCTTCGGGGGAGAGGATCGCTGCGAAGTCATCCTGCTTGCGCTCCCCCGTGTGGGTGAACTCTGTAGCATAGACCTCCATTCGTCGGGCATCCAGCAGAGGGAAGAGCGTAGCGGTACGCCCCTCGGGGAGTGCGCACTGTGCTTGATGTGCCAGCAGCTCCAGCGTGTCAATAGCGATGAGGGGGACGCGATAGCCGAGGCAGAGGCCCTTGGCAAGCGAAGCCCCGATGCGCAGTCCCGTGTAGCTACCAGGGCCTGCACTCACGGCGATAGCCGAGAGAGAAGCTCCTTCGTGACTGCGGAGTACCTCAAGTAGCTCGTCGACGATGGGGGCAAGGGCTGCAGCGTGCCCACCTTCGGGGGACTCAGCTTCGCGTGAAGCGAGTATTTCTTTACCACGACCGAGGGCGGCACTGCACTTTGTCGTGGAGGTCTCTATACAAAGGATCATAGGGGATAGTGGATCTATCTCTGGGTAGATTAGTCGAGGATGAGCTCTACGGGGCAGTGGTCAGAGCCGTAGATCTCCGTATGGATGGCGGCACCCTGCAGGCGGGGAGCGAGGCGCTCGGAGGCGACGAAGTAGTCGATACGCCAGCCTGAGTTGCGCTCACGGGCCTTGAAGCGGTACGACCACCACGAGTAGATGTCCGCTTGGTCGGGGTAGAAGTAGCGGAAGGTATCGATGAAGCCTGCGTCGAGGAGCTCCTGTAGCTTGCCGCGCTCTTCGTCAGTGAAGCCCGCATTGCGGCGGTTGGACTTGGGGTTCTTCAGGTCGATCTCCTTGTGCGCTACATTGAGGTCGCCGCAGATGATGACGGGCTTCTTCGCATCCAGCCCCTTGAGGTACGAGCGGAAGGCATCCTCCCAGGTCATGCGGTAGTCGAGGCGACGGAGGTCGTCCTGCGAATTCGGTGTGTAGACCGTAACGAGGAAGAATTCGGGATACTCGAGGGTGATGACGCGACCCTCTTGGTCGTGCTCCTCGATACCGATGCCGTAGCTGACGCTGAGAGGCTCGTGGCGGGTGTAGATAGCGGTACCAGAATAACCTTTCTTCACGGCATAGTTCCAGTAGCTAATGTAGCTGGGCAGGTCGGCATCAAGCTGACCCGCCTGCATCTTCGTCTCTTGTAGGCAGACGAAGTCAGCATCTAATTCTTTGATGATATCGGGAAAACCCTTGGTGAAGACGGCGCGCAGGCCGTTGACATTCCAGGAGATGAACTTCATTCGGATAGGAGTTCTTTGTGATTAGTCTTTGTAGGTGGTGGGGTCTTCGATGCCAGCCTCGAGCATGGCCTCACGGCGCTCGATACAGGTGCCACACTGGCCACACTGCACGTCGCCATCTTCGTAGCAGCTCCAGGTCTCGGCGTAGTTGATGCCGAGTGCCTTGCCATGGCGAGCGATCTCACCCTTATTTATATCGGTATAGGGGGCTGTGACCTCGACGCCATTGCTCGTACCGGCTGCGATAGCCTCGTGCATCGGGCGGATGAAGGAGGCACGGCAGTCGGGATAGATAGCGTGGTCACCGAAGTGATTGGCGATATATACGCGCTTTAGGCCTCGGCTCTCAGCGAGACCAGCAGCGATGGAGAGCATGATGCCATTGCGGAAGGGGACGACCGTCGCAGCCATATTTTCCTCGTCATAGCTCCCCTTAGGGATGTCACCGCCACCCTGAAGAAGGGCGCTGCGGAAGTACTGACCCATGAAGCCGAGAGGGATCGTCAAGTGCTCGATACCAAGGCGCTCGCAGTGCAGGCGGGCGTAGGGGATCTCCTGTGCGTTGTGCTTCGACCCGTAGTCGAAGGATATGGCCAGCGCGATATTCGCCTGATATTCGTAGAGGAGGGTGACGCTGTCCATCCCTCCCGAGAGGACGATGAGTCCGTCTTGCTGAGGCATATAGTCGAAGTTAGAGGAAGAAGCTCAGGAGGATCTGAGCAGATATGATACGTACGAACATCCCCACGGGATAGACGATAGCATAGGCTACGGAGCTGGAGCGTGACTCGTTGATGGACATCGCATAGTCCAGCGCCATGGAGTTCGCCATCACGCCGCAGAGCATCCCTACAGTCTCGGCATGCGTCTTCTTATAGCCGAAGAGCGAGAGAAGCCCGACAGCCATCGTCGGGAGGTAGGTGATGAGGAAGCCTAAGCCAATCCAGAGCAGGCCATCTCCGTGGATGATCATCTCGAAGAAGTGCTCACCACTGGCCAGACCCAGCCCTGCGAGATAGAGGATGATGCCGAGCTGCTTGATGAGCTGCGTGGCACTATTGCTCATGTAGGTAGCGATGCGTAGGCGTGCACCGAAGGCACCCATCAGGATACCCACGATGATAGGCCCACCAGCGAGCCCGAGCTTGATCGGCATGCTCAGTCCAGGGATAGCCAAGGGGATCGAGCCGAGGATACAGCCTACGGCGAGGCCGAAGAAGAAGCTGAAGAGCTTCGGCTTGTCGAGGACGTTGATCGAGTCCCCGAGGAACTTCGAGGCACGCTCGATCTCCTGCGCTTCGCCTACCACCGAGAGACGGTCACCGAGCTGCAAGTGTAGGTCGGGCGTAGCGAGGATCTCGATACCAGCACGATCGATACGGGTGATGTTGATCCCGTACTGGTTGCGCAGGCGTAGAGCACCGAGCTTAGCGCCATTGACCTTGGAGTTTGTGATGATGATGCGCTTGCTGACGAGCTGGGAGTCGATAGCGTCCCAGTCGATGTCGGGGCGATTCCAGTCGCGGCTCTCAGCACGGCGACCGAAGAACTGCTCCATCTCCTCGACGTCCTCAGGGTGTACCAAGACCAAGAGGTGGTCACCCTCGTGGAGTACCGTCTGTGAGGAGGGAATGATCAGCGTATCACCACGCCAGATACGCGAGATGATGAAGTGCTTTTCCTCAAGGCGTACGGCTTCGAGGATGGTTTTACCGAAGAGAGCTTCGTTCGTGAGCTCCAGCTCGGTGATATAAGTGTTGCGGGAGTTCTCCTCCTCATTACGCTTGTGGCGCTTCGGATCAAGGATATTGAGGGTCAGTATGGCGAGGATCATCCCGACGACGCCGAGAGGGTAGGTCAGGGCGCAGCCGAGCGCAAGGTCAGCGACTTGGCGGGCACCAGCTGAGCCGAGAGCGTCCTGCATCGTGCTCTGTACGGCTGCGAGCATCGGTGTATTCGTCACAGCGCCAGCCATGATCCCGAGCATATTCGGCATCGAAATACCGAATATATAATGTAGGGCGACCACGACGGTGAGGCCGAGGCCGATGACCATAAGGCCTAACGTATTATATAGCACACCCTGACTCTTGAGCGAAGGGAAGAAGGACGGCCCCACCTCGACACCGAGGGCGTAGACGAAGAGTGCTAAGCCAAGGGTCTGGGCAAAGCTATTCATCTCGGGGTCAACTCGCACGCCGAAGTGAGCGGAGAGGATCCCGACGAAGAATACAAAGGTGATGCCGAGCGATATCTTACCCACGCGTAGCTTGCCGAGCAGGATGCCTACGGCAGAGACGAGGGTGAGCCATACAAGGGTCTCCAGCACCGAGGGGCTGATGAAGACATCGTGTAGCCACGAATAGAGAGCTTGCATTATAATGTACTGAAGTCTTGGGGAGCTTCGCCCATTCACAAGGGCTTAGCTAGGGCAAAAGTACCACTTTTATAGCGATCCTTCTTCTCAGCCGTCAGGTCGTGGACTGGTGATTTTCTATCTCTTGGGAGCGTGAAATATACAAGGGGTTCCGTAGGCTAACCGTATCAATGGTCTCATATTGTTATATGAGTACGTGGGTAGAGCTATATAGGATGGCGAAGAAAGCTATATAGCTTTGGACTGATTCCTATATAGCTTTGCTTGGATTCCTATATAGCTTTCGGTGTGAAGCTATATAGCTTTGTGAAGTGACCTCTATTGGGTTGTTGCTCCGCGTAGGGATAAAACTTGTGGACGAGTAGCAGATAAGTTTGGATTACGTACGTGGCTCTAATATCTACGTACGTGGATTTTAGGATTTACGTATCTGGTCTTTAAGGCTACGTGCGTAGACAGAGGAAAAGCACTACGTGAAGGCGCTTTTTCTTCACGAGAAGGACACTTTTCCCTCCGTTGGATAAGAGGAATACTCGCGATAAAGCGAAGGGCTTGTGTATCACTTCGGAGGGAAATATCGGGGAGCTGGGCGTGCCTGGGTACTATTAATTTGGAGCTTGCATATTGCGCGTATGGTATAAAGATGAGAAGTACAGGGGGCTCCTGACAGGGTGGATTTTGCTGAAGGATTTGCTCCGTGCTGGTAGATAGTCCCTCAGATATCCTCAATATGCCCCTCTGACTTTGATGTGCAGGCTCTGGCGCTCCGACAGTCAAATAGTGAGGATTCACTATATTTGTCCTAAAGGGGTAAGTGCCTAAGTGCACTCCCTGCACTATCTATCACCTCCCACTCTGGCTTCACACCCCAATGGAAGAACCCTTACAACCCAAAAAGCCCTTGGGCTTCTGGAAGACCGTCTTGGCCTCCTTCGTTGGCTTCATCGCAGCAAATATCCTTTGCTCGATCTTCGCCTTTTTCCTATTCATCGTCATCGTCGTAGGTGCTTTGGCCTCAGGCTCTACTCCGACCGAGATCCGTGATGGAAGCGTGCTGAAGATCGATCTTAGCTCGATCTCCGAGATCGTCACTACGGACGAACTCTCAAGCTTCATCCCTGGGATGGCCTCGGACGAGAAGCCGATCTCACTCTCGCAGGCCCTCGCCAGCATCCGTAAGGCGAAGTCGGACTCTCGCATACGAGGTATCTACCTCAATGTCGAGGGCTATAGTGGGGGTATGGCTTCGACGGCAGATCTGCGTGAGGCACTCAAGGACTTCCGCTCCTCGGGGAAGTTCATCATCTCCTACGCTGACTCCTATGACCAGAAGGCCTATTACCTCTCATCTGTAGCGAACCAGGTCATCCTCAACCCTCAGGGTATGGTGGGGCTTGTCGGGCTGGCTTCAGCGCCTACCTTCTACCGTCAGGCTTTGGATAAGCTCGGGGTCAAGGCGCATATCTTTAAGGTCGGTACTTATAAGGGGGCTGTAGAACCCTTCATGCTCGATAAGCTTAGTGAGCCCAATCGTGAGCAGATCTCGGTCTACCTCAACGGGCTGTGGGACTTCATGCTTCGTGAGATCTCGGCTTCGCGCTCGGTGCCCGTCGATAGCCTGCGTGCCTTCGCTGATAGCGGTCGCGCTTTCGGTGAGGCTGAGACCTTCGTGCGTGCTCACCTCGTCGATACCTTGGCTTATCGCCTCGATGTAGAAGACCTCATGGCGCAGCGCCTCGATGTCGCCTCGGCTGATGATATCCCTGTGGTGACGTTGTCGGACTTCCTTATGGAGCCTGATCCGCTGGACAAGGGACGTACCGATAAGGACAATGCTGTGAAGGTACTCTTCGCAGAAGGGGAGATCACAGAGAGTCCGCTTAGTAGCGATGGTATCACGAGCGACTTGGCACGTGACCTTCGTGCGCTGCGTGATGACCCTACGGCTAAGGCTGTCGTCCTGCGCATCAATTCGCCAGGGGGGAGTGCCTTCCTCTCGGAGCAGATCTGGCATGAGGTACGTGAGCTGAGTCAGTCGCGCACGGTCGTCGTCTCCATGGGGGACGTAGCGGCGTCGGGTGGCTACTACATTGCTTCGGCAGCTGATGCTATCGTCGCCAGTCCCGTGACGCTCACAGGGTCTATCGGGATCTTCGGTATCCTGCCCGATGCGTCTGAGCTTGGACGTAAGGTCGGGGTAAGCATTGATGTCGTGCAGACTTCGCCCTATGCAGATATGAGTATGAGTGATCCGATGGCTATGCTTCTGCGTCCGCTGACTCCTGAGAAGGGACAGCTGATCCAAATGGAGGTAGAGCGTGGATATAAGACCTTCCTCTCCCGCGTCGCTATCGGCCGTGATATGTCTGTTGAAGCAGTAGACTCCGTCGGTCAGGGTCGCGTGTGGCTCGGTGCTAAGGCGAAGGAGCTTGGGCTTGTCGATGAGCTTGGGGGGCTGGAGACGGCTATCCGCCTTGCTGCACGCCTCGCAGGCCTTCATGAGGGCTATGCCGTAGACTACGGCACCACGTCTACAAGCTTCCTTGAAGAGCTCTTTGCCTCAAAGACCTCCGAGCGCTTCACTGCACGTTTACGTGACTTCTTTATGACAGACGAAGAGAAGAAGATCCGTGAGTTCTTCCGCGAAGGCTACCGCTATACGGGGATCCTCGCACGTCTGCCCTACGAATATACATCCTACTAATCACAGGGAGGGCACAAGCATCGCTCGCACCCTCCCTCTCCTCACCTCGGTGTAATGAAGAAAAGTAATAATCCGCTCCTCTATCCGCTCTCCTGGCTCTACGGTCTGGGGGTAGGCCTGCGCAACTTTCTCTTCAACCAAGGTATACTCAAGCAGCAGGCTTATCCCATTCCCTTGATCTGTGTCGGTAATATCACCGTCGGAGGGACAGGGAAGACGCCCCATGTCGAGCTACTCATCTCGATCCTTCATAAGCAATATCGTATCGCTGTCATCAGTCGTGGCTACAAGCGAAAGAGCCGTGGCTTGAGGGAGGTGACCCTGACCTCGACAGCTGAAGAAGTCGGAGATGAGCCCAAGCAAATCAAGCAGAAGTATCCCGAGGTGCGCTTCATTGTCGATGGCAATCGTCGCCGTGCTATGCGCTACCTACTGGCACTCCATGAGGAAGAGCGCCCCGAGGTGGTCCTCCTCGATGATGGCTTCCAGCACCGCTACGTGCAGCCCTCCTTCAATATCCTGCTCATCGATGCCCAGCGTGAGCTGCATGATGATGAGCTTCTCCCCCTCGGAGGCTTGCGCGAGCCTGCTACGGCACGCTATCGTGCTGACTGCATCATCCTGACGAAGTGCCCACATGATATGCAGCCGATCAAGCTACGTATAATGCAGCGCAACCTTGATCTCTATGCGCATCAGGAGATCTTCTTCTCACGCATCCACTATCAGCATCCACGCGCAGTGCGTACCCTTCTCGGAGATATTGGTAGTCCGCTTCCTAAGGATGCACTCATCATCGCCCTCTCTGGGATTGCTTCGCCAGGGCTTTTCTTTACCTACCTAGGTGAGCGGTATGAGCTGATTGACCAGCTTGTCTACCCCGATCATCATCAGTTTCGCCCCAAGGACTTCACTGCTATCACTGAGCGCTGGCAGGAGCTGTGTGAGCAGCACTCGGGGCGTCCTGTCTACATCGTCTGTACGGAGAAGGATGCGGTACGCTTCACCGATAGCCTTGGAGAACTCCCTGAAGAGCTGGTCAAGCAGCTGTACTTCCTCCCGATCGAGACGCAGATACTCTACAAGCCGCAGGAGTTTCGTGAGATGATATGCAAGGCGGCTAACTCCCTACCACCCTCCCTGCAAGGGCTGCGCTAAGGAGCTTTTCCTCTCCCATCGAAGGTGCTGCGCTTGCGGTGCCTATCCCAAGTATTCTATATCTATATGCAACGAACAGAGATCTCTTCGCTCGGCGAATTTGCGCTCATCAAGCGCCTGACCCGAGACTTCCCCATACAGCATGAGAGCACCCGCCGTGGTGTGGGCGATGATGCTGCCGTCATCGCTTACCCCGAAGGACTGCAGACGCTCGTGACGACTGACCTCCTTCTTGAGGGGATTCACTTCGACTTGACTTATACTCCGCTCAGACACTTAGGCTATAAGGCTGCTGTCGCAAGCTTCTCTGATATCTATGCGATGAACGGGCATCCACAGCAGCTCACCTGCTCGGTCGGTGTCTCGGCTCGCTTCGCTGTGGAGGACCTTGAGGAGCTCTATGCCGGTATTCGCCTTGCATGTAGCCGTTACGGGGTAGACTTAGTTGGGGGAGATACCTCGGCAAGCCTCACGGGACTCTGCATCAGCATCACCTGTCTGGGGGCTGCTCGCGAAGAGGAGATCGTCTATCGTAGTGGTGCTCAGCCCACCGACCTCATCTGCGTCAGCGGGAATCTCGGTGCCGCCTATATGGGACTCCAGCTTCTGGAGCGTGAGAAGCGCGTCTTCGCAGGGGAGAAGGGAGACTTCGAGCCTGACTTTGCCGAGCATGAATACATCCTCGAGCGCCAGCTTCGCCCCGAAGCCCGCCAAGATATCATCCTTGCTCTTCGAGAGAAGGGACTGCGTCCCACGTCGATGATCGATAGCTCGGATGGCTTAGCCTCCGAACTCCTCCACCTCGCTACGGAGAGTGGTGTAGGGGTGCGTATCTATGAGGAGCGTCTGCCGATCGATATCGAGACGCATCGTATGGCTGAGGAGCTGAATATGTCGACGACGACGGTAGCGATGAATGGCGGCGAAGACTTTGAGCTCATCTTCACCATTCCGCTTGCTGAGCTGGATCGCCTGAAGGAGCTGGATGGTATCCATATCATCGGTCATGTGACCAGTCCTGGGCAGGGCTGCTACCTCGTTACCCCCGATGGTGCAGAGCTTCGTCTGCGTGCTCAAGGGTGGCCTGATGAGGCAGAGGAATAAAGTCCCTCTACTATATAGCCTACTTGTCCTCTATCTACAGGGGACTAATAAAATAGAAGGGTACTCTCCTTAAGTGGAGAGTACCCTTTGCACGTATAGGGGTTCTTGTAGTGTGTCAGCTCATCGAGCTTGAGTTATAGCTAATGTGTGGGGCGAAGCTGACGGCGCCAGTAGCGCAGGAGCTCCGTGTGGTCGCCAGAGGCAAGGTTCTCTTCGAGCAGATGGATGATGAGTTCCACCGCCTCAGGACAGCCAAGGTGCGCTGCTTGCTCTGCATAGTAGTAGGCAGCATCGTAGTCAATGGGCCCCCCACCATTGCCAGGGAGGAAGCCCTTGGCGACGATCAGATAGGCTGTGCCCGAACCAGCTTCCATAGCCTTTCTGAGATAGTTGATAGCTGTGTCTTCGTTGGCCTCGACACCCTTCCCATCACGATAGAGATGATAGAGCTGGAGATAGGCATCGGAGAAGCCTCGCTCTCCAGAGGCTTGGAGATAGAAGAGCGCCTGTGGAGGTACAGCTGCTCCTTCCTTTTCTTCGATCTGGATAAGAGCGCTGGTATAGAGTGCTAAGGGATAGCCTTGCTCTGCAGCCTTAGTTAGCCATTCGAAGGCAGGACGATCGCTACCTTCCCCATGCCCTGAGGCGTAGTAGTCAAAGAGGAGGTACTGTGCTTCGGCATCGCCAGCTTCAGCTGCCGCCCGTACTTCTTCGAGGCTGCGTGTGTCGAAAGAGGGGGCGGTGGGTAGGTCAATGTGTGTCAAGTTAATTGCAGGGCGAGAGCAAGAGACTACGCCTTGGGAGGCCGTTGCTTGAGAAGATGATGCCTGTGTCTCGGTACTTTGTGCGCGCCGCCCTTCCTTGTTGCTGGAGAAGAGCTGTGCGATTTTTGAGAAAATATTGCTCATTGATTAGGTTCTTTTCTGTAAGTTGGTGGCGTATATTATGGCCGCCTTTGTTAAATGTATGCTTGTATGCTATTGCAAATATAAGGAAATAGTCTATCCGATGTATCGCTATTTGGGTATGGGGCTGCATCGGAAGCGATATATTTGTAGGGGCTCTCACACTACTCGTAGGGATCTTGTGAAGTAGAACGCGCTTATCTTGATAAGCTACAAGGGCTTATCCGGAGACTCATACAGACAGACTCATATCAATAGGATACTGTTGCTGCGAGTCCTGTCCTCTATTTAGAGTGCTAAGGCATCGCACGCCCATCTCCCCGATATGCCTCTCCGAAGAGATACATGAGCCCTTCGCCTTATCACGCATATTCCTCTTATCCAGCGGAGGGAAAAGCATCGTCCTCGTGAAGAAAAAGCACCTTCACGTAGTGGTTTTCTTTGATCTATGCACGTAGTCTTAAAGACCAGGCACGTCAGTCCAAGTATCCACGTACGTAGATATTAGAGCCACGTACGTAGACCAAACTTATCTGCTACTCGTCCACAGCTTTTATCCCTGCGCAAAGCAATGGTCTCAATAGTGGTATGCGGTATGAACCACTATTGCTTGCGGTGTGAACCAGTAGTGCTACGAGTGGAAAGCAATAGTGCTTCGCGCATGGAGCCGTAGTGGAATGCTCCGCATAGTGTAGTGCAATGAATCTGTATCGGCTACTTCTAATAATTGTCGTATCTTTGCAGCCGATCCGATAAGCCCAGATGGCGGAATCGGTAGACGCGTTGGTCTCAAACACCAATGGACGAAAGTTCGTGCCGGTTCGATCCCGGCTCTGGGTACAATGAAGCGCTCCCCACTATGATCACCAGACCATAGTGGGGATCGCTCTTTTAGCCGTAGGCCTGTGGTGCTTTTATACGTTCTATTACCTCAGAAGTGAAGAAAATCGTCCGCTGATAGGGGGAGCAACGCAGGAAAAAGGGAGGGATTCGGTACTCTTTCTCGTTATCAAGAAAAATTTTCTGTGCTCATCTGTGAAGGTATTATCTCCTCGTATGGAGATGGGTTTTCCTTGTTCTTCTGATGCAATCTGTTGATATACAAAGCGTAGTCTCTATATGCACACGTGAAGAATGCGCTATGTCTACGTGGTAATGGTAGTCCTTCACCAAAGAAGTTTAATCAATTTTATAGATTTGTTTGGTAGTATAAAAAAATGTCGTACCTTTGTAGTGTGTTTTTCATGGTATTAGATTTAAGGTTAACAGAGAGTAGGGGCTGTCGGGAGACAGTCCCTATTCGTTTTTAGTAGGTTGGGGCTCGAAGACGGCCCTCTACATTATATAAAAGTGTGCCCTCGAGTAGCGATAGAGCTGCTCGGGGGCACACTTGTCTTATGAGCTCAGCGGGCGGGGGCGTCTGCTGAAGCTGGGTGGGTGCTTAAAGCCCCGTGTAGTTGTGGGGAGAGATGCGGTGCATCTCTTCCTTGATCGCGTCGCTGACAGCGAGGCCTTCGATGAAGTCGTAGATGGACTTCTCCGTGATGGCAGCGTTGGTACGCGTGAGCACCTTCAGCGCTTCGTAGGGCTTGGGGTAGCCCTCGCGACGGAGGATCGTCTGAAGAGCTTCGGCTACGACGGCCCAGTTGTGCTCGAGATCCTGGTAGAGGGCATCCTTGTTGAGGAGTACCTTCCCGAGACCCTTGCGCAGGCTCTTCAGGGCGATGAGGCTGTGTGCCAAGGGTACACCGACATTGCGCAGTACCGTGGAGTCGGTGAGGTCACGCTGCAGGCGCGAGATGGGGAGCTTGCGAGCGAGGAAGCCATAGATGGAGTTTGCGATGCCGAGGTTACCCTCTGCATTCTCGAAGTCAATGGGGTTGACTTTATGAGGCATGGCCGATGAGCCCACTTCGCCAGCACGGATCTGCTGCTTGAAGTAGTCCATCGAGATATACATCCAGAAGTCGCGCGCCAGGTCGATGAGGATGACGTTGATACGCGTCAGCACATCGAAGAGGGCTGCCATCTGGTCGTAGTTAGAGATCTGCGTGGTGAAGGCTTCACGCTCGAGGCCGAGGCTGCGGACAAAGTCTGCTGCGAAGCGCTTCCAGTCATGCTGAGGGTAAGCTACGGCATGGGCGTTGAAGTTCCCCGTAGCTCCGCCGAACTTCGCTGTGTGAGGCAGTGCTTCGAGCGTCTTGAGCTGCTCCTGCAGGCGGTAGACGTAGACCTCGATTTCCTTGCCGAGGCGCGTGGGGGAGGCTGGCTGCCCGTGAGTACGTGCCAGCATCGATACGTGCTCCCACTCCGTAGCATAGAACTGGAGCTGATCGACCAGCCCACCGAACTCAGGCAAGAAGACGTGCTCGACAGCTTCGCGGATCATCAGAGGGAAGGACGTATTGTTGATGTCCTGGGAGGTGAGCCCGAAGTGGACGAACTCCTTCTCATCGCTCAGGCCGAGGGCATCGAACTTCTCCTTGATGAAGTACTCGACGGCCTTGACGTCGTGATTCGTCACGCGCTCGATCTCCTTGATTCGGAGGGCATCCTCGGTGGTGAAGCTCAGATAGATATCGTGGAGGCGGTCTGTGCGGTCCTTGCTGAGGATACCACGGAGGTGGGGGAGCTCTTCGCAGAGGGCGATGAAGTAGAGGATCTCTACACGTACGCGGTAGCGGATGAGGGCTTCCTCAGAGAAGTAAGAGGCGAGTGCCTCTACTTGGCCGCGGTAGCGCCCATCGATAGGGGAGATAGCTTGTAGCGAATCGAATTGCATGATTGCAGAGTAATAGATGTGATAGGAGGGGAAGGGGGAGAAAGCAACGAAGCACCTCCCGTCTCACATATGTAGAGGGAGGTGCTTCGCTGGTGGGATTATCGTAGGCGCTGTGAGGCTCGGATAAGCGTCTCGTCGTAGATCATACGGCGGGAGGCTAAGTAGAGCAGAGGCAGGCAGATGATCGGCAGAGCCAGGGGGAAGCGGATGGCGAAGGTCGCCCCGTTCGCTGAGCAGAACTGATAGCTGGCCCAAGCGATGTAGACGAGTTCGCCGATAATGACCAGCATCGTCAGGATCGTCAGGCGCATCTGCAGGATTCTTCGCTTGTAGAGGAAGATCAGTCCGAGTGATGCGCAGCCCGTCAGGATGCTGAGTACACCGATGGCCCAGGTGCTGTGCAGCGTCGTGCTGTCGACAGCGCTATAGATGCGCCAGTTGTCGAGGACGCAAGCCTGCCCCTCGGGGAGGGTGAAGACCGCGACGTCCTGCAGGGCAAAGGTGATCATGATGAGCCCCACGAGGAGGAGCCATACGGTCTGTATGCGTTGCCACATAGCGGTAGAGAGCTTGTCGGGACTTACTTCTTGGTGCGCCCAGCGATGTTGTGGTAGAGCTCGCCGTCTTCGTACTCCTTAGCAGCGATGAGCGTAGGCTTGGGCATGCGCTCATACTGACGGGAGATCTCGATCTGCTCTTCGTTCTCGACCATCTCCTGCTGATCGTCGGTGTAGACTGCGAACTCCTGCAGCTTAGCTTCGAGCTCTTGCTTCGTCTCCTGAGCGATCTGGTTGGCACGCTTGGCGATGATCATCACGGTCTCGTAGATGTTCTCCGTGTCCTTGCTGAGGCTGACCATGTCACGGCTAATCGTGTTGGTCGGTACATTCTTTTTGTACTTAGGCATATTCTTTATTCTCTATGATACTTCGTGGGTGGGTTATTCGCTGACCTTCTTGCTGTTCATGCGGTCAAAGATCTTCTGTGCCTGCTTCGTGTACGTCCCGTTGGGGAAGTCATTGAGGTAGGCATAGTAGGTGTCGATGACGTCGCGGAGACGCTCCTGCAGCTTCTCGGGGACGCTGAGGTCAGCCATCTCGGCCTTGGCACGCAGGATGAGGAAGGTCAGGTCTTCCTTGTGCTTGGTGAAGGGGTAATCCTTCAGAGCATTCTGCGCCGTGATGATGCACGACTCGTAGTTGTTGCCGAGGTAGAGGCCAAGGTTGTAGTAGAGCTTGGCAGCGAGGAACTCCTTATAGGCGAGCTTGTCCTGCAGCTCGAAGAGCATCAGTTCGACCTCTGAGCTATGCTTGCCCTTGGGGTAGAAGTCGAGGTAGGACTGGAGCTCCTTGATCGCCCCGATGGTAGCGCTCTGATCCAGTCGTGGGTCAGGCGATGCTTGGAAGAGGCAGTAGCCAGCCTTGAAGCGGGCTTCCTCGACCATGGGTCCCTTGGGGTAGCTCGTATAGTAGTTCTGGAAGTAGCGTGAAGCTTCGCTCTCATCGCCCCGCTGGAGGTAGGCATCGGCCAAGAGATAGGTACTCTGAGGCCCCTCGTTCGTACCGACGAGCTGGGGGACTATGTCTTCGAGGAGGCTCACGACACGCCCATATTTCTTCTCATTATAGCTTTTCTTGGCGAAGGAGTAGCGCTCCCCGAGGTCCGTGGACTTCTGCACGCGGTAGTACTCACCACATGAAGAGAGGAGCAGGAGCCCTGCACAAGCCAAACAAAGTCTTTTGATCATATGTAATATCTCATCACAGCCCAATTCCTTCTTATATATTGAGCCTCGCGGGCAAAGATACGACTTTCCAAGGGAATGCGCCCCATATTTTTCGCTCCATCCCTGATGGGGTAAGTGTCCGTGCTACGCTTGGGACAAGCTGGTAAAGAGCGTGGACTCGAGAGCGTGGCTCTATGAGGGGTAGATGCAAGGCGTAGCCATGGGTACCACCATCTGATGAAGGCGAAGAGCAAGAACGAATAGCGGTGTGTGGAGTGAATGAGTAGAGGTGTGAGGTGTGAACCTATATCAGGTTGTTGCTCCGTGTATAGATAAAAGTTGTGGATGAGTGGCAGATAAGTTTGGACTACGTACGTGGCTCTAATATCTACGTACGTGGATATTTGGACTGACGTGCCTGGTCTTTAAGACTACGTGCGTGGACAGAGGAAGACCACTACGTGAAGGCACTTTTTTCTTCGCGAGGACGATGCTTTTCCCTCCGCTGGATAAGAGGAATACGCGCGATAAGGCGAAGGGCTTGCGTACCACTTCGGAGCGGTATATCGGGGATAGGACTCTCGGCAACAGTCTTATATGGCTTGACTTCGCAACCTATGTGGCTTCGCCTGCTGACTTGTGTTGGTTGTGGTGACATCGTGCAATAAGGCCCACCCTGTAGCGTACAGGGTGGGCCTTATCAGTAAGAGGGAATGCCAGCTACCTACTCTACATGGGTGTCTCGGTTGGCGAGACGCTCTTGGCGGGCTTGGTAGGGATCGACGGGTACGTTGCGCTTGAGGATGAGGCGGAGCGAGCGGTCGTAGGTCGTATAGTTCCAGATCCAGTTGAGGAGGACGATGACCTTGTTGCGCACCGAGAGGATGGAGCGCAGGTGGACGACGAGCCAGAGGAGCCAGGCGGTGAAGCCACCCCACTTGGCCTTGCCAATCTCAGCGACAGCACGATTTCGGCCAATGGTCGCCATCGAGCCAAGGTCTTTGTAGCGGAAGGTCTGCTGCTTTCCTCCCGTGAGGCGTGCCTTGAGGTTCTTTGCCAGCAGGGCTGCTTGCTGGATAGCGACCTGAGCCATCTGTGGGTGTCCCTGAGGGTAGGCTGGGTCAGCTGTCATGAGGCACTGGTCACCGAGAGCAAAGACGTCGGGTACGCCCTGCAGTTCGTTGTAGCCATCGACGAGGATGCGCTTGCCACGACCGAGAGAGTCGGCCTGGATCCCCTCGACGGTGTTGGCGACGATACCGCTGACCCAGATGACTGTGCGGGTATTCATCTTCGTCCCATCACCGAGGGTGAGCACGCGGCCATCGTAGTCGGTGACCATCATGTTGTGGTGGATCTCGACGCCAAGAGAGGTAAGGCCTTCGGCGGCGGTGCGAGAGCTCTTCTCACTCATCGCCTGCAGGAGGCGGGGTGAAGCGTCGATGAGGTGGATCTTGAACTGGTCCGTCTCCATGTAAGGGTAGTCCTTCGGTAGAACATAGCGCTTCATCTCTGCCAGCGCCCCTGCGATCTCTACGCCTGAAGGACCGCCACCGACGATCACTACCGTGAGGAGGGCTTCGCGGGTCTGGGGATTGTCGGAGACGAGTGCCTTCTCGATGTTCTGCAGGAGGACGTTGCGCAGATTCATCGATTCGTAGAGGGTCTTCATCGGCAGGCTATGCTTGGCGACCTGCTCATTGCCGAAGTAGTTCGTCGTACCACCGCATGCCAAGACGAGGTAGTCGTAGGGCACTTCGCCCACCGAGGTGATGAGCTGCTTCTGCTCGGGCTCAACACCGATGACGTTCGCCAGGCGGAAGATAAAGTTCTTCTTGCGCTTGAAGGCAGCACGGAAGGGGAAGGCGATGGAGCTGGGCTCCAGACCCGATGAGGCTACCTGATAGATGAGCGGGGGGAACTGGTGGTAGTTGTGGTGATCTATGAGGATGATCTGGAAGAGCGAAGAGTCAAGGGCTTGTGCCAGCTTGAGACCAGCAAAGCCCCCGCCAGCGATGACGACGCGGGGAAGAGAAGATGGAGGTAGATTGATACTCATCGGGGTATATTACTAAATACTTAAATAAATAGGCAATAGGAGAACACGCCTAAGCATCAGATAGTTTACCATGTGCGATTTCCTTGTTCGTGGACTGGATATAAATAGTTAGCCCCCGCATCGTGCTCATCTTGGGCAACCGATGCGGGGGCTTTGCGTGATAAGGGAGCAGAGGACTATGCCTGCGGTGTGAGAAGCTCGGGTAAGAGGAGGATTGCCTTGCGCGCTACACCCCAGTGATAGTGGCCGATGGTGTGCTCCTTCGGCAGGACGCGGTGGCAGGGAATGAAGGGAGCTAAGGGATTGGCTCCTACGGCTGACCCGACAGCGTGGGCCGCCTGAGGCATGCCGAAGGTCTCGCCGAGGCCTTGGTAGCTGGTGTGGCTCCCCTCAGGGATGAGGAGCATACTCATCCAGACGCTCCGCTGGAAGAGCGTGCCGATGAGGTGGAGTGGGGGAAGAGCCTCCGTCGTCGGGGCTTTGAGGTAGCGAATAGCCTGCTGGAGGTATTCGTGCTCGACCTTGAGGTCATGCGTAGCTTGGGGGTAGAGCTGGCGTAGCTCAGCGTAAGCCCCCTGCCAGTCACCGAGAGTGAAGCTGCTGTAGCATAGCCCGAGTGGCGTAGTGGCTAAAAGTAGTTCACCGAAGTGGTAGGGGAAGAAGCAGTAGGAGACGGGCCCCGTGTAGCTACTATCGAGGGTCAAGCGGGTGGAGTAGTCGGAGAGGAGCTCCGTGGGGCGCAGACGAAGTGCTTCTTGAGAGAAGAGCGCGAGAGCTTCGTCTGCACGGCAGGCAAAGAGGGTCGTGAAGGCTTCGTCCAGCTCAGACTCACTATAACCAAGGCATAGAGTCAGCTCCATCAGTGTGGGCGGATCGGTGCGCCGTGGCGTGAGCTGATCCAGCGCACCGAGGACGATGGTGAGGGCTTCCTGCTCAGACATTGGCCAGATAGATGAGGATGGGGGCGGTGGTGTGGACGGTGATCTGATTCTCGATGGCGCAGTTCAGTGAGCCACACCATAGTGCTGGGAGCGTAGCCTCCACAAGGGGCCAGCGCACGCCACCGAGGCTGATGGGCGTCCGCTGGAAGTTGAAGATCGATATCTGCTGCCCGATCAAGATATCAATCGTGGAGGGCTCGGTGATGAGGAGGAAGTAGCCTTCGTCGGTGAGCATCACGAGGTCCCTGACAAGGGGCGCATAGGTCGGGAGGAGTGCGAGGTTCGCAAGGATGTGGTCTTCGCGTCCGCCACTGGCACCGAGGAGGGTGATGGCCTGCTTCCCGTAGCGCGAATGGAGATAGGTAAAGGTCTTCGTCAGGTCGTTGGTTTCCTGATCTGGGAAGTGCTGGATACGCCCCGCCAGGAGATCCTTGAGCGCAGGGGATACCGAGTCGAGGTCCCCGATGACAGCGTCGGGAAGGCGGTCGGTATAGCGACGGAGCTTATTGACGGCTCCGTCACAGCAGGTGAGGCTGTAGCCCTCCTTGCCCAGTATCCAGTCGTCGATGAGCGCAAGGGGCGTGGGGGCGGTGGGGAAGGCCCCGTTCGCGAGGACGAGTGTCTGCGGGAGGGTCTCCTGAGTGAAGCGAGGGTAGGTGCGCATGGTACGGGGGACTACTTAGACGGTGTGCTTGTCGGGCTGCTTCATCAGCTGCCCCCACTTGCTGTAGCCGAAGAAGGCGGTGACGAAGTTCACGACGTAGACGAAGGAGGAGATGTAGTCCTCGGCTCCGTAAAGGGCGATGAAGCCTGCTGCATTCGCGATGATCCAGCAGAGCCAGTGCTGACGCCACTTTCGTGCCATCCAAAGCATGCCGATGACCGAGGCTATCGTCATGAGTCCGTCCGCCCAAGGGAGCTTCCACTCGGGAATGAAGGGATGGAGGAAGAGCAGCGCGATGTAACCCACGAAGGCCAGGGCGAGGTAGATCGCCCCAGCCTTCGCTGGAATATTAGAGATGGGGACTTCTTCTCCCTCGGCATTGCCCTTACGTAGCCACGCTATCCAGCCGATGATGCTGGTCACGAGGTAGTAGATATTGATAGCGAGCATGCCGTAGAGATGACTCTGATAGCAGATCGGTATCCATAGCAAGGGCAGGATGATACCTACGGGCCAGAGCCAGATACTGGCGCGGTACTCAAGGTACAGCCAGATGAGTGACACGACGAGCGTGACGAGCTCCAGGACGTGCGAGGAGAGGAAGGAGAGGAGAGCGGTCAGATCCATAGACCGTAAAGGTAGAGATTATATTGTGATGGTTGTGCCGAGGAAGGCGTGGATACCAGCCTGAGGATAGGTCCACGTGTAGCTGCTGATCGCACCATTCTTGTCGAAGGTGTAGCCTGCACCTCCATTGCTGGAGTAGCGTGCATCGAAGAGATTGTTGATCTGCAGACTGATGCTCCAGCTACGCACGAAGTGTACGGGGAGCTCATAGCCAAGGCGTAAGCTCGCTACGTGATAGGCGGGGAGACTACGCTCACGGCTCCCCGTATTGTCGAGGTACTGCATACCGACGTACTGCGAGGTTAGGGCCGCTTCGAAGGCACGATGCGCGAAGGTCAGCGTATTGCTTAGGACCAGCTGGGGTGAGTAAGCGATAGGAGTGCGGTCGTAGGTCGTGAGCACTTCGGCCCCTGCCTGATCACTCCAAGCGTAGAGGTGGTACTGCTTGATTTGGTTCTTACTGACGGCACCAGCCAGATCCCAGCGAAGCACAGGGCAGATCTTCCATGAGGCATTGAGCTCGGCACCCATGCGGTGGCTGCTGGCTACGTTCTCGCTGAGCTTACCGCCGACATCGCTCTGCTTACCATTGAGCACAAGCTGATCGTGGTAGTCCATATAGTATAGGTTGAGCCCAGCGGTGAAGGTGCGACTGCGGAAGCCGTAGCCGACTTCGTAGTCCGTGAGGCGCTCAGCACGGGGGTAGTCCTTGGGGCTGACTTCGGTGTAGTTCTTACGATTGGGCTCTCGGTGAGCTACTGCGACCGAGCCATAGACGTGATGCTGGGGAGCGAACTGATAGAAGAGCCCTGCCTTTGGATTGAGGAAGTTGAAGGTCTTCTTGAGGTCGATCTCTTGCGCTACCATCGCTCCCTGGCTATTCTTCACGAAGTGGTCAATAGTACCTGCGATGCGGTAGTCGATGAAGCGGTACTGGAGGTCGGCAAAGAGGTTGAGGCCAGTCACTACCTCATAGTTCGCCTTGACGAAGCCTGAGAGATCGGTCTTATTGGCCTTGTCTTCGTAGTAGCGCTCATTAGGCTCTACGAGGTAAGGGTAGGGAGTGACGGGAAGGCGCTCGCCGTAGTGGTCGCCCGTATAGTGGTTGGCTGATAGCCCAGCGGTGAGCTCCAGACGATCGGACTTATAGTCGAGCGTCGCGATACCCCCTGCGAAATCATTGTCGAGGTACTTGGTGCGAAGTAGCGTGATCTTCTTGATCTTCTGCTCCTTGCCATTCTTGTCGAGGATAGCAGCGCCATTCTCATCACGGAGGATGAATTCCTTCAGGCCGTATTCCTTGAGCTCACGTCCCGTGCGGTACTCGTCGGTGAAGCCGTAGCCCTTGGTATAGTGTGCCGTGAGATTGAGTATCAAGCCCTCGCTCAGACGCTGGGTGAGCTGCGCCTGATAGTGGTACTGCTCATAGTTGTCCGTATTATATCGGTAGCGAGCATCTTGAGGCGTGCTACCAGGATTCATGTGCCCAGCGGAGTTGTAGCGTCGGCCGTAGACGGCTTCTTTCTCGGGGCTAAGTCCGTTCCAAGCGATCCCCGTCCGTTGCTTGCCACCGAAGGAGAGGAGCTTGAGGATGGTATTCTCTCCGAAGTAGCCTCCCTGCAGGAAGTACGAGGTGCCCTCCGTACCACTGCGGTCGATGTAGCCATCCGTGGTCGTCTTCCCCAGGCGAGCTTCTAAGGCCCAATGCCCTGCGATGCGCCCTGTAGAGGCATGGACGTCACGTCGGAAGGTGTTGTAAGACCCACCGAGGAGGGTGAGGGAGGCGGTCGGCGTCATGGAGAAGTGGTCGGTGCGGAGGTTGAGGCTGGCACCGAACGCAGCAGAGCCATTAGATGATGTCCCGACGCCACGCTGGAGCTGAGCATCCTGGATGCTGGAGGAGAAGTTCGGCATATTTGCCCAGAAGACCCCTTGGCTCTCTGAGTCATTGAGTGGCACGCCATTGGTCATGATATTGATGCCGGCTGCATCAACCCCACGTACTCGCAGGTAGGTGTAGCCGATACCGATACCAGGCTCGCTCGTCGCTACGACGGAAGGTGTCTGCAGAAGGAGGTAGGGGACGTCTTGCCCAAGGTTTGACTTCAGCAGCTGGCCCTTCGAGACGTTGGAGAAAGACATAGGCGTCTTTGCCGAAGCGCGTGTAGCGGTTACCTGCACTTCCTCGAGGCGGTGCGTGCTGAGACTATCTGCGAGCTGTGTAGCTGTAGCTACGGAGGGAGAGGCTAGGAAGGTAGCTGTGGCCGAGAGGACCACGGTGGAGAGGAGCGTTGTTTTTCTCTTCATCATACAATACTTATTCATTTGCATAGTAATGCAGAGCTGAAGGGGAAAGGGTAGATAATGGTCGATGAACAATCCCTACGCCAGCATGATCTGGGTCAGGTCTTGAGGGTATCATCTCAGCTCACCATCATGTGCGGTGAGCACCCCTTTGTCCTTAGTTCTTTCGGGCGCAAAGGTAAGCCAAGGTAGGGCATTTACCAAACAAATAGCGTCCCATGTATAAAAGAGAAGCAGGCGGTCTTACTCATCGATAGAGTAGATCGCCTGCTTTCAGTGCGGCTGAAGGGACTCGAACCCCCACGCCTCGCGGCATCAGATCCTAAGTCTGACGTGGCTACCAATTACACCACAGCCGCCTGTGTGAAGCATGTTGCCCATGGGCAAGGCTTCTGTAATTGTGTGGCAAAGGTAGTGATAATATCCGTTGTAGCCAATACCGCTCGCCTGATCATCGGGCGATACGGTGCGTCGAGTAGCTCGTCCCATCCAGCACACGGACGAGGTAGAGCCCGCGTGGCAGGGTGCTAAGCGAGAGGTTTGCCTGCGTCGTACCTGTGAGGGTATGGAGGATAAGACGCTTACCCGCCAGGTCAAAGACCTCCAGACGAAGGAGCTGCTTGCCGATGACCTCGACACGGCTTTCGCTGGGGAAGTAGCGAAGTTGCCCTTCCTGATGCTCCTCTTCTTTTGGTGTCGGTATCGGCTTAGGCTCTGGCTTGGGGTCAGGCACGGGCTGAGGCGTCGGCTTCGGAGTCGGTTGGGGCGTAGGCTGTGGCTGAGGCTGTGGCTGAGGTGTCGGAGTAGGTGTAGGTGCTGGCTCAGGCTCAGGTTGCTCATCAGTTGCGGGTTCGGCTGGACGGACCTCAGCTGTCGGTGGCGTCTCTGGGCTTCGTCCTGTGATGAAGGTCACGTAGACGGCAGGCTCGTTAGGTGCCCAAGCGCTGTACACCGTCTCACCCTGTGTGACCTCTGCCACGACGCGGTAGGCTCTACCTGTGATGAGGTTGCCGAGAAGCTGCTGGGTGAGGGCATCGCTCTTGATGATGTTGGTCATCGTGTAGAAGCTCGAGTGAGTGAGGGTACGTGTTGCACAGAGTGTACGGCTCCCTGTCGTGGGATCCTCGAGGTAGAGGCGTATCGTGCCGAGAGACGTATTAGATGAAGGAGTCTTCACGCTGACAGCAAGGTATGAGCTACTACCTGTAGTGAGGTCTACTGGATAGCTCTTGAGTTCTTGCCCTGCGGCGTCTGTGATTAGAGCTCCTACGGCCTGTACGCGTCCCGTGATGGGAGCTGATACCGTGAGATAGGTCTCCTCACGAAGCTGGTAGCGCTGTGTCGGATAGGTGCTGCTGCCATCACCGTGCTTTACCTCAAGCGAGAGACGATAGCGCCCTGCTTGTATCCCAGCAGGGAGGGTGAGAGGTAGGTAGACAAGACGTGTCTCCATAGGCGTGAACTCCAGCTCAAGCGGTGCTGCTTCTTGGAAGCCCTTGACGAGCTTGCCTGCTTCGTCATAGAGACGAAGGACGAGCTGGGTGTCGCGGCTGGTGGCAGCGAGATGCTTGATGACGAGGGGAAGACGGACCTCATCACCAGGATAGAGTGCGGGCTGCTGCAGGGGCTCCATGATCTGGAAGCCTCGGTCGAAGCCGTCCTCCTCGATGACCTCCACCTCACTATCAGTGAGACGAAGACCCAGGGTGGGGGCATCCAGGATGAGCTGCCAGGGAGTCCAGCTTCCATCCTCTTGGAGGCGTGAACTCATCGGACGCAGGGCATAGATACCCGCTGAGAGGCCCTCGATAGCTAAGCGGTCCGTCTCGGCCATCTCCTCACTGATGTACTGCCCATCGACCATCTGTCCATAGAGCTTGACCTTGGTGAAGCCCCCTGCACTGTGGTACTTGGAGGGATAGATACGCAGGAGATGCCCTTCGCTATCGTAGAGTCCATAGCCGTAGTCACCCTTGAAGGGAAGCCCCTTGTTGATGAAGCCAGCGAGGTCTACATCGATGCCCTTCTTGCGAGCACGCTTCATGCCTCCAGCTCCATGCAGGCGGAGGAAGGCTGAGTAGTGACTTGCTAATCCTGATCCCATGCCCTTCACCTCATCAGAGAGTGGAGCTGTACCCGTGCGCTTGGGACGGGCTAAGATGACTTGTATCCCTTGGGAGAAGTCGACCTTGCGACCAGCAAACTCATTCCCTGCTTGCCCAGGGGCAATACGTCGGAGCGAATAGTAGCCATCGCTTTGCCCGTCCCAGCCAAAGTTCATGTGAAAGAGCCCGTCGGCATCTACTCCGTCCACGACCCAAGCGTGACCATAGAGCTTGCCTCCACTCCGATTCATCCCACTGACGTAGATGGGGAAGCCCGCTTCAAGCTCTTCTTTCAGAAGACGCTCAATGGTACTCATCCCAAGGACCGAGGCCGATAGAGCAGGCGTAGCATCATAGCTGAAGTAGGTCGAGAGTGCTGCGGCAGCCTGCTCGGAGGAGGTGCTACTGGCGTACTGGGTGTAGCCCATAGATACGGCGACTCCGAGGTCGGACATGAGTTGGGCTACCGAGGTGAAGATCGGATCATCATCGGGGCGTACACGACGATTGTTCCCCGAGCCGATGTAGCGCTCATCGTTCCCATAGACGGGGCGCATATCGCCCCAGCGGTAGTGGCTTGCGGAGAAGTCGCGATAGCCGAGCTGATTGTGCGTCTTGGATCCAGTGCCTTGAGCAGGCCACTGATGATAGGACATCACCTGAGCCATAGCCACGGCTACACACCCAGCATACATGTGCTGCTGGTCGCCATCGCTGTCGGTATAGGTCGGGGTGCCGAGGCTATAGGGATGGCCTTGCCCCCAGCGCGAGCTAACTAAGGGGGCTATTACCTTCCCGTGCTTGGGTGGATAGGCAAAGGCGCGTGCTTCGCTCTTGTCTTGTGCGGCGGGCTGAGGTTGGTCAAGAGTAGAGAAAAGTGCTCTGAGCTCCTGGGGCATGTGCTCCAGGTCAAAGCTCCCACGGTCGCTGTAGCCGATGATAGCTCCCCCTGTATCGTCCTTGGCGATGAGTGCAAAGCCTCCACCTCCCCCTACATTATATATGTAGTAGGTAGGGCGCTCGGTGAGCTGAAGGTGCTGAAGGCTGCGTGCGGAGGTATTGCTGACGCGGAGGACTTGGCGTGCCAGCTGCGAGGCTGTCGCTTGGTCGATGGGTTTAGCAAGGGCACTCTCTGTGAGAGCTGTGAGGGAAAGGAGTAGGGTGAGAAAGCGTAGAGATCTATGCATAGCGTAGGATGAGGATACTATCAGAGGGTGCGCCCCCAGCGAAGGCCGAGGTAAGCCAGTAAGACGCCCCCGATGAGGCTAAGGCTGAGGTAGGCGAGAGCTGTGAGAAGCTCCCCGCTACGTAGGTAGTTCACGAGGTCAGCCGAGAGGGTAGAGAAGGTCGTGAAGCCGCCGCAGAATCCGATGATGAGCAGCGGGCGGTAGTCAGAGCTGAGCCCCGTAGGGCGCATCATCAGCCCCAAGAGTAGCCCGATGAGAAGGGAGCCCAAGAGGTTGATACCCCAGGTCGCCCATGGGGTAGGCCGTCCGAGGAGCTGTGCTGTCCCCCAGCCAATAAGGTAACGGAGGAGGCTCCCTGAGCCTCCTCCGATGAAGATGTATAATAGGGCCTTGAGAGAAAGTGCCTCCATTTTAGCAGTGAAGGGGCTTAGATACGCTCGAGGACGAGGTCGATAAGCCCCTCGATGCTGCCCTTGTAGTCGGTATTCATATTTTGTGCCTTACGCCCAGCGATGATACAGCAGACAGTCATAGCACGGTGCCCCATGAGAGCAGCAAGCCCAGCGAGAGAGGAGCTCTCCATCTCATAGTTCGTCAGACGGTAGCCCTCGAAGTTGAAGCCCTGAATCTTCTCATTGAGCTTGGGATCTTGTAGAGGGAGGCGCAGCTGACGACCTTGGGGGCCGTAGAAGCCATTAGCAGCGATGGTGTTTCCTCGCAGGACGTCGTCCTGACAGATCTGCTGGATGAGGCTCTTGTCTGCAGCGACGACGTAGGGGCGCAGGCCTTCGATCTTCCAGTCGAGCTGACTGATGAGAGCTTCTTCGAAGGCGCGATTGCGGATGCGTGCCGTATCCGAGTAGAAGTAGATCACACCATCGAAGCCGATGGAGTGCTCGGCTGCAACGTAGGTGCCGATAGGAGTCTCGTCCTGCAGTCCGCCCGAGGTGCCGACACGTACGAGGGTGAGCTGACGGAAGGTGTCCTTCTCTTGGCGGGTCTCGAAGTCGATGTTCGCCAGGGCATCCAGCTCATTGAGGACAATGTCGATATTGTCCGTGCCGATGCCGTGGCTGACGATGGAGATGCGCTTGCCCTTGTAAGAGCCTGTGATGGTGTGGAACTCACGGCTCGATACATTGCACTCGATGGAGTCGAAGCGTGAAGCGACCATGTCAACTCGTGCGGGGTCCCCGACGAGGAAGACGCGGTCAGCGAGCTGCTCGGGACGCAGATGAAGGTGGAAGACAGAGCCGTCACCATTGATGATGAGCTCAGAGGTGGGGATGGTACGCTTATTACTCATAAGTATTCTTGGTAGGGTAGGGAGGCGAGACGCCTTCAGATGAGTGCCTCTCCCCATGAGGAGAGGAGAGGAGTGGATTATCAAAGATACGCCAACTTTTTTGGACTCTGTTGATTGGGAGGTTATCCTCAGATAGTTCGCTCCTCGAGTTGTGATCAAGGAGGCTTCCATTTGGGTAGGCCATAGAGCATACTTCCGAAGGGAGGGAGATTAACCTATATGGAGACCATTGCCAAGGCCATTTCTTCACAGCTTGCACTTTCCTCCTTCGAACTTCTCAGCCTAAAGCCTCCAATTTTCGAGGTGAGAAGGTACGAGTAATGAAGAGCTCGTCTTGCGCAATGTTCTCATATAGGTATATGGCTGCGTGAGTTGACCTATATAGGTATGGCGAAGAAAGCTATATAGCTTTGTGACGTGATCTATATTAGGTTGTTGCTCCGCGTAGGGATAAAACTTATGGATGAGTGGCAGAAAAGTTTGGACTACGTACGTGGCTCTAATATCTACGTACGTGGATATTTGGATTTACGTACCTGGTCTTTAAGACTACGTGCATAGATGAAAACCACTACGTGAAGGCGCCTTTTTCTTCATGAGAATTATGCTTTTCCCTTCGCTGGATAAGAGGAATACTCACGATAAGGCGGAGGGCTTGCTCGGCCACTTCAGAGAGGCATATCGGGGAGCTGGGTGTGCGAAGCCTTAGCACTCTAAATAGAGGACAGGACTCTAAGGAACAGTCTCATATTAGTCACCGCTCCGACCAATATAGGTTCGCTTTCGGACCAATACTGGTCGACGTCGTGACCACTATTGGTTCACTCATCGACCACTATTGGTTTGTATGCTGTACCACTATTGGTTCGCCCTCCATACGAATAGTGGTTTACATCCTCCACTTATATTGCCTCGTGTATGCTCTACTCTTAGTCGCTAACTTGCCAGCTTAGGGGAGGAAAGTGAAAAGCCCTTCTCCGAGCGATGTGCTCAGAGAAGGGCTTGATGCTGTACCAGCCACAGAGGGCGGAAGGGAAGCTTAGCCGCGGCGCTTCAGCTCGTCGCGGATTTCGCGGAGGAGCTCGATATCTTCAGGCGTAGCTGCAGGAGCTTCGGGCTGCTCTTCTTCCTTCTTGCGGAAGGCGTTCATAGCCTTAATCATAAGGAAGATACAGAAGGCGATGATGAAGAAGTCCACAGTCGTCTGGACGAAGTTACCCCAGTTCAGCTCAATTGCTTCCTTGACAGTCTCACCAGCAGCATCGAGTTCTGCGGGACGCAGGACGACCTTAGCATCGCTGAAGCTGCTGCCCGTGATGAGGCCGATAGGAGGCATGATGATGTCATTGACCAGCGAAGTGATGATCTTACCGAAGGCACCACCGATGATGATACCCACAGCCATATCCATGACATTACCCTTGAGGGCGAACTCCTTAAACTCTTGGATGAACTTTCCCATTGCTTGTTTTGCTTTACGTTCTAAGTATTAATTGTAATCTCTTGCAAAGATAATCATAAAATGCAACCTTAATCACTAGCCCTTTCTATGGACGTATATATAATGCTTATGAAGGTGTGCTGAGAAATGTGTGCTATGCGTGTCTGAGTAGGAGGATGTACCGTAGGTAAGATCCCCCTCTGGAGGTATGTGACCTACTGCCTACCTCCTAAAGAATTTGTATCTTTGGCGGTGCGTATGGGCTTGGCTGATGAGGACGAGTACCCTCCATCTGCCGCAGCTCGCGCTTACAACACAACGGAACAGCATGCCTAAAGAACGGGGAGCCCTTCCCTATGTCTTCTACATCGTGATACTGCTTGCCTCTGTGGCTGCCCTTTGGGGGACGCTCCAGTTAGGTGAGGCACTTACCCCTACGGCATTGCGTCCCGCAGAAGAAGTCGCGACGCTCTCCTCTGCCTTCGGAGACTTCAGCGCCAGCGTCACGCACCATATACACTCTACCATCGGGGTGCTCCTCCTCCAGATCCTTATTATCCTCCTGGCCGCCCGTATTATGGGGTGGGTCTTCCGCAAGATGCGTCAGCCTGCCGTCATCGGGGAGATCGTCGCAGGGATTCTCTTAGGGCCATCGCTCTTCGGGCGTGTGTCTCCCGAGCTCTTTGGTGCACTCTTCCCAGCGGAGAGCCTTCCTAATATCCAGTTGCTAAGCAACTTTGGGCTGATTCTCTTTATGTTTGCCATCGGTATGGAGCTTCGCTTAGGGGATATCCGCCGTCAGCTCAAGAGTAGCCTTATCATCAGCCATGCTGGGATCTTCATCCCATTTGCACTCTCCCTACCACTCAGCTACGCTATATATACGGAGTATGCCTCGAGCCTAACGGACTTCACGCCCTTTGCTCTCTTTATCGGGATCTCCATGAGTATCACGGCCTTCCCTGTACTGGCACGTATCATCCAGGAGAACCATCTACAGCGCACGCACCTCGGGAAGCTCTCCCTCTCTACGGCTGCTGCTGGCGATATCACCGCTTGGCTCATGCTCGCTGCGATCATCGCGATCTCACAGAGTGGGAGTATCTTGAGCACAGGCTACAACCTACTCTTCCTCATTGTATACCTGCTGGTGATGTTTGGCATCATCCGCCCGCTCTTCCGTGTAGCGGGGAAGGTGTACAACAATACGGAGGTCATCAGCCATGGTATGGTCGGGGTGATCTTCATCCTCCTCCTGCTCTCCTCCTACATCACCGAGCTGCTGAGTATGCACGCCCTCTTCGGGGCCTTCATGCTCGGGCTCGTCATGCCAGAGGATCTCTCCTTCCGCAAGATTCTCACCGACAAGATTGAGGACGTCTCGCTGATGCTCTTCCTTCCGCTCTTCTTCGTGTCGAGCGGCTTGCAGACCGAGCTGGGACTCATCGATAGCCCTGCTACCTGGGTGCTCCTCGGGCTCTTCACACTTGTCGCTGTCATCGGGAAGGTCGGTGGTACCTATGTCTCTGCACGCTTCTCTGGCGAAAGCCCTAAGAGCAGCATCTATCTCGGGGCCTTTATGAATACGCGTGGGCTGATGGAGCTCGTCGTCTTGGGTATCGGCTATGAGATGAAGATCCTTCCCCCGACGATCTATGCGGTACTGGTGCTGATGACGGTGATCACGACAGTGATGACGATGCCGATGGTGCGCCTGATCAATGTCTTCATCCGCATGAGGGAGCGTAAGCGTGACCACATCGAGACTATTGATAAGCAGGCAGGAGCTAAGGTGCTCCTCTCCTTTGGTCGTCCTTCCTCGGGGGCTACGCTGTTGCATCTGACGAATCAGCTCCTACGCCGTGGTGGCGCTCACCCCAATGTGACGGCCCTGCACATCACTACCGACAAGGATATCAATCCCATCGAGGCAGATAAGTTCTACCAAGACAGCTTCCGCCCCATCCTCCGTGCTGCCGAAGAGCTGGAGCAGCCTCTCGAGACCGACTATATCGTAGCTGATGAGGTAGAGAGTGCCGTGCTGAATAAGCTCACTTCGGAGCGCTACAACCTCCTGATCGTAGGGGCTGGCGTACGTCTCTCCTCGGATGAAGATGACCGTGAGGCCAGCTCGATGCGTCAGCAGATGAGCCGCTTCATGGGCTCGCTGCCGATGCGCACCACGGAGAGCCTCCTCTCCATCCATAGTATGCTGCGCGACAAGATGGCCTTCTTCGTGCACCGTGCCCCCTGCTCAGTAGGTATCCTGCTGAGCCGTTCCTTTGATTCACCGAAGCATATCCTCGTGTATGTGCGTAGCGCCAGCGACCTGCGTCTCTTGCCCTATGCCCGCACGATGGCCGAAAATAATCAGGCTACACTGCGCATTGTCCTCTCCACCGGAGTCGCACGTGAGAGCCTCAATTCTCATCCAGGAGAAGAGATTATCACAACAGATAAGCTCTGCTCTGTCCCCGCCGAGTGTGACCTCGTGGTCGTCAGCTACACCTATTGGCAGGAGTCCTTTGATACTTGTGAAGAGCTCCTTGCACAGCTTCCCTCCACCTTGATACTCAATCTCAAATAGGTCCACTCCTCATCACTTCACGCCAGCAACTGGCCTCAACGCACAAAGACTATGACGAAGTTAGCAGCAAATGACCCATGGCTTAAGCCCTACGAAGAGCGTATCCGCCGCCGCATGGAGTTCACTCATGCCCGTGAGCGCTCGATCACTCAAGGTGGAGATATTCCCTTGGAGCAGTTTGCCGACGGCTATCTTCACTATGGCCTACACCATGATAAGGAGAAGGGATGCTGGATCCTCCGTGAGTTCCTCCCTGGAGCTCAGAGTGTGCACCTTATTGGCTCATTCAACAACTGGCAGACGATGTCGGTGTGGAAGCTCAAGCGTGTCGATGACTATGGCAACTGGGAGATCTGTATCTCAGACAAGGCAATGCGTCACGGTGACTTCTATCGCCTCTTTGTCCACTGGGGCTATGGGAGTGGTGAGCGCATCCCTGCCTGGGCTACTCGTGTAGTACAAGACCCTTCAACGGGTATCTTCAGCGCCCAGGTCTGGGCACCCGAGGATAGCTATACCTTCCGTCACGCACGTCCAGCTCGTACCGAAGAGCCCCTCATGATCTATGAGTGCCACATCGGTATGTCGTCAGAGGAAGGCAAGGTAAGTAGCTATCGTGAGTTCCAAGAGACGGTCCTTCCCCGTATTATTGACCTCGGGTATAATGCCATTCAGATTATGGCCATCCAGGAGCATCCTTACTATGGCTCCTTTGGCTACCATGTCTCAAGCTTCTTTGCACCCAGTAGCCGCTTCGGTACGCCCGACGAACTGAAGGCGCTCATTGACGCAGCTCACGCATCTGGTATCAAGGTCATTATGGATCTCGTGCACAGCCATGCCGTGCGCAATGAGGTCGAAGGGCTGGCATGCTATGACGGCTCGCGCACGCTCTTCTTCCACGAAGGTCCTCGTGGTGATCATCCCGCTTGGGACTCGCTGTGCTTCGACTATGGGCGCAACAATGTCATCCACTTCCTCCTCTCCAACTGTAAGTATTGGCTGGAGGTCTTCAAATTTGACGGCTTCCGCTTCGACGGCGTCTCCTCGATGCTGTACTACAACCACGGCCTCGGCGAGTGCTTCACCTCGTACTCCGACTACTTCAATGGTCATCAGGATGCCGATGCTATGGCGTACCTCACGCTGGCTAATAAGCTGATCCATAGCGTCTACCCCGATGCGATCACGATCGCCGAAGAGGTGAGTGGTATGCCTGGTCTCGCTGCTCCTATCGAGGACGGAGGCTTTGGCTTTGACTATCGCCTCTCGATGAATATCCCCGACTTCTGGACGAAGCTCATCACGGATCACCCCGACGAGGAGTGGAGCCCAGGTGCGATCTGGCATGAGCTCACGAATCGTCGTGAAGATGAGAAGACCATCAGCTATGCTGAGAGCCATGACCAGGCACTCGTGGGCGACAAGACGCTCATCTTCCGCCTCGCTGACGCCGATATGTACTGGCATATGAGCCGCTCAAGTCGCACGCTCATCACGGACCGCGCTATCGCCTTGGATAAGCTTATTCGTCTTGCTACTGCCACCACGATGAATGGTGGATACCTCAACTTCATGGGGAATGAGTTCGGTCACCCCGAATGGATTGACTTCCCACGCGAAGGTAATGGCTGGTCTTACCACTACGCCCGCCGTCAGTGGAGCCTCGCAGATAATGCAGATCTCCTCTACCACGACCTGCAGGAGTTCGACCGTGCGATGGTTCGCTTCATCGACTCGGTGAAGACCTTCAACTCGCTCCATATTGAGCAATATCACATCCATGAGGAGGATAAGACTCTGGCCTTCGGGCGTGGGGACTATCTCTTCGTCTTCAATTTCCACCCCACACGCTCTCACGTCGACTATCCTATCAATGTCCCTGAGGGCGCATACACCGTCGTCATTGATACCGACTGCAAGGCCTTTGGTGGCTATGGCCTTATTGACGACAGTCTCATCTATGCCACGCAGCCTGCCGAGAAGGCTGGGACTGCAGCCTGTCCAGCTCTGGCTCCGCTGCGCCTCTACCTCCCCGCACGTACGGCTCTCGTGATCAAGCGTAACACAAACAATTAAATGACTCTCCATAGTGGTGAGCCCCAATCAACTTACACGTCAAATGAGTATCAACACAAAGAACATCGCCATCTTCGCAGGCTCTGCTTCGCTGGAACTGGCAGGAAAGATCGCCGAAGCCCTGGGTATTAACCTCGGTGATATGCAGGTAGAGCATTTCGCTGACGGCGAATTCTCTGTCTACTACAAGGACAGTATCCGTGGTAAGGATGTCTTCCTCGTACAGTCCACCTATCCCTCTTCGGACAACATCATGGAGCTCCTCCTGATGGTCGATGCTGCTAAGCGTGCTTCCGCACACTACATCGCTGCGGTCATCCCTTACTTCGGATGGGCTCGTCAGGACCGTAAGGACAAGCCCCGTGTATCTATCGGGGCGAAGCTCATGGCAGACCTGCTGAGCACGGCAGGGGTCACGCGCGTCATCACTATGGACCTGCACGCTGACCAGATCCAGGGCTTCTTCAACGTGCCTGTGGATCACCTCTACGCCTCTATGGTCTTCATCGACTACCTGCGCCAGACGTCTGATCTTGAGCGCACGGTCATCGCTACGCCAGACGTCGGTGGTGCTAAGCGTGCTAACTCCTATGCTAAGTTCCTCGGCGTGCCCATGGTCATCTGCCACAAGAGCCGTGCTAAGGCCAACGAAGTCGCTGAGATGACGATCATCGGGGATGTCACGGATAAGGACGTCATCCTCGTGGACGATATCGTTGATACGGCAGGGACGATCTGTAAGGCGGCTGACCTGATGATGCAGAATGGCGCTCGTAGCGTCCGCGCTGTAGCCAGCCACGCAGTACTGAGTGATCCTGCTACCGAGCGTATCAATGCTTCGGCGCTCAAGGAAATGATCTTCACCGACTCCATCCCCCTGCGTAAGCACTCGGATAAGATCCACATCGTGTCGGTAGCCAATATCTTCGCTGAGGCTATCAATCGTGTGATCAATCACGAGTCGATCAGCATTCTTTACTCTATCTAAAGGTATCCCTCTTCGTAGAGGAGCCCTATCACAGCCCCGCCCCCACACTTGTGGAGGCGGGGTTTACTTTGCCTTCGTCGCGAAGGCCTATAAATGAATGTGTATGAAGAAGCGTGAATACATCGAGGCTAATAAGGCTTGGCTCAAAGCGAAGTCTCAAGAAGCTGGTATTAAGCCCTTGCCCAAAGGAGCCTATTACAAGGTAATTACCGAAGGACGTGCAGATGGTAAGCATCCGTCGCCTCGTAGCATCGTCACGGCTCACTATACGGGGCGGACGATTGATGGGCAGGTCTTTGATAGTACGGAGGGCGATGTACCTGCAGCCTTCCGCCTGAGTGATCTCATCGAGGGCTGGATCATTGCCCTACAGCAGATGTGTATCGGTGACCGCTGGGAAGTCTATCTCCCTGCAGAGCTGGCCTATGGTCGCTATGCGCAGCCTGGCATTCCCGCAGGCTCAACCCTGATCTTCGAGCTGGAGCTCGTCAGTATCGCATGATGCAGCTCTTCGGACCACAGCCTGCTGATCTCGTCTTAGTACTCCTACTCCTGCTCAATGCCCTTACCTTTGTCGTCTATGGCGTCGATAAGTGGCGTGCTCGAGGAGGACGCTGGCGCATCCCCGAGCGGACGCTCCTTCTCTTGGCTGCCTTCGGTGGAGCCTTAGGTGCCTGCCTCGGGATGGTCGTGTGGAATCACAAGACTTCGCACAAGCGTTTTCGTTATCTCGTCCCTGTCTTCGTCCTGCTCCAAGGGCTGCTGGCATTCTATTTCCTGCGCCTCTATTGAGACTGCTTCTTTCGCATCAACCAGCCCCTTTAATAGCCTTATAGATAGAGGTCCTATGGAGAGGCGAAACGAACCAGTACTGGTCAGTGAAGTGACCAGTACTGCTCGAAGTGTGAACTAGTACTGGTCGATATATCTTACCAGTACTGGTTCGCTTGGTGACCAGTACTGGTTGCTTTATCTGGTAGATAGATAGGCTTTGCTGGATGACCTCTCTTTCGTGCAATATGTAGGGAAAGTCGCATCTGCTTTTGATAGCGTGGGAGGCAGTCCTGTAGCGGGTGCTACTTGGTGTTTTTACTCCAGTAGTCTATCGCCTCGTATGGTATTAATGCTTATATTTGTGTAGTAATACTAACCCCGGTAGTAAAAAGACTATGCACACAGACAACTATTGTGTCATCATGGGCGGAGGCGTAGGCAGCCGCTTTTGGCCATATAGCCGTGAGGCCAAGCCGAAGCAGTTCCTCGATATCTTTGCCACAGGTCGCACCCTTCTTCAGATGACTTATGATCGCTTCTCGAAGGTAATCCCTAAGGAGAACTTTGTCGTCGTCACCAACGCTATCTACCGAGACCTTGTGCTGGAGCAGCTCCCTGAGCTGACCCCAGGGCAGATCCTCCTGGAGCCTATGCGCCGCAATACAGCACCTTGTATCGGCTGGGCGACATATCACATCTACGCAAAGAATCCCAATGCTAATATTCTGGTCACTCCTGCTGACCACCTGATCCTGCAAGAGGATGCCTTCGACGAAGCTATCTGCCGTTCACTCGACTATGTGAAGGCGCATCCCAAGTTGGTTACCCTCGGTGTGCGCCCCTCACGTCCTGAGACGGGCTATGGCTACATCCAGTTCACTGATGTCGAAGATGAGCACTTTGTGAAGGTGAAGACCTTCACGGAAAAGCCCAACATCGAGATGGCGAAGGTCTTCTATGAGAGTGGGGAGTTCCTCTGGAATAGTGGGATGTTCGCTTGGAACGTACATACCATCCTCGACGCCTTCCATCAGTACCTGCCTTCGCTGACCTCTATCCTCGACGAGGTGAAGGGTGCTTATGCTACCGATGAGGAGCAGAGCCGTGTCAGCCAAGTCTTCTCTGAGTGCCCCAATATCTCGATTGACTACGCTGTCTTGGAGAAGGCAGACAACGTCATGGTGCTTCCCGTCGACTTTGGCTGGGCAGACCTCGGTACCTGGGGCTCGCTCTATGAGCTCAAGCGTGAGGAGCCTCGTGCGAATGTGGCTCTCCATACCAAGGCTCTCTTCTATGAGGCTGAGGGCAATATCGTTTCGCTCGATGGAGATCCCGAGAACCAGCTGGTCGTTGTCCAGGGGATCAATGACTGTATCGTAGCTCAGAGTAAGGGAGTCCTCTTGATCTGTAAGCGCGATGAAGAGCAGCGCATTAAGGAGTTCATGGGCGAAGCATCCGTCCAATTTGATAAGAAGTTCGACTAATCACTTAGTCTTATATA
>NZ_ALKJ01000014.1:0-15437 GCF_000292995.1 Porphyromonas sp. oral taxon 279 str. F0450
TACAGAAGCGACTCACCTTCCATCTGGCTCGTCATACCTTTGCGACGATGTCGCTCAGCAAAGGCGTACCGATGGAGAGCGTATCCAAGATGCTGGGGCATACCAACATCAAGACCACACAGATCTACGCCCGTATCACCAGCAAGAAGATCGAGCACGATATGGAGCAGCTAGCGGGTAAGCTCGATAAGTTCAACGAAGCCATGGGTCTCTAAGCCTATGCTCTCCCCCTTAACACAAGCCCTATTATGAATCAGACCAAGAAAGAGCTTTCCTACTTCCGACTCAAGCTGGAAGGCTACCTCAGAGACCATCATCCCGAGTTAATAACCGACAGCGCCTTCATCGGTGCACGTGCAGACCTAGCCCTCTCCTCCTACTGCGATAGCGTAGCCCAAGGCTTCTCGCACCTCGAGGCGGAGGCAATGGCCAGCGAGCTCCTCTATCAGGGACTCCACTTCTCCAAGTATGACACCCTCGTCTCCATCCTTGAGCAGGAGTTCTCCGAAGAGCTTCCCGAGCCCCTCCCCCATAGGCTCGCCCCCATCCTCCTGGGCAACAAGTCCATTCAAGCGGTCTTTTCAAAGTATGATCTCCGCGATGATTTTGACGGAAGTCGTGAGTATGAGCTACTCTACACCGAGCTGACAGGTACCATCGTCCTGCTCATTGAGGAGAACCACTTGCCCATCGTAGACAAGGCTGAGATATACGTTCAAGAGTAAGATCCCATTGGGGCACTCGAGTGTCAAGAGCCAAGATATACGCTCCACTCCACACGCCAAGAGGCAAGCGCCCTTGCTCTTTGTGTCGAGAAGCATCTTGTCCCTGCTCTTGAAACTCAAGAATGCCCCCAGATATGAATACTCAAGCAATGAATCACGATCCGCACAGCCCCGTCTTCATCAGGGGTAAGGCCTCTCCCGACAAGCAGACGAAGGGACAGGTGTCTCCTTCCCGTTTCGTTGACTGGCGACGTATCATTGAGCTGGCGCTTCTACTGACACTTGTTGTAGCTGCCGTCTACCTTATCTCTAGAGTCGTCACTCCACAGGTCGTGACGATTGTAGGTGTCATAGCGGGCTTCCTCCTGCTACGTTTCGTAGTACGAACCATCCTACAAGTTACCTTCACCATCCTCGGCTATCTCTTATGGTTAGCCATCTTCGTAGCGATTCTGATCTGCATCCTTTAGCAAGGATGATTCCTCATACTCTAGACGGGTGGCTGGCTCTTAGGAGCTAGCCACCTTTTTACTTTCAGCTTATAGGCTTTGCACTTCTGCTTCTTCATCCAGCCGTTCCACTTGATGCGTAAGCGACGGATGCTGTTTCTTTTCCCTCGCAAAGGTAGGACGGGGCTTGGGCTCCCCAAGGTCAGGGCCTACGGTTGGCAGGAAAATCTCCACACTTCCGCCCCGGGGGCTCCAGGTTGTATTTTCCTCCCAAACCTTGTGTCCGCCATCGCCCCGCTACCTCTGTCTTGCTCGAAAAAGGAATCAGCATACTCCGATCGTTGGACGCATAAAAAAAATGTCACTATGGATAAGCAGAACGTAAATACCACACCTTCGATGAAAGGAAAAGGAGATAGCTCCTCCTCCCATTACCGCATAAACTCGGGGACTGAGGCGTGCGAGCGTGCCGTGGCGACTAAGTTCGTGCAGTGGGAGGTGCAGCCCTTGGAAACCCTCTGTGCCTGTAAAGCCTACCTCCTGCGTGTGAAGCTCAATCGTGGCGGGACAATGAGCCGTGAGGAAAAGGATTGGCTATGCGAAGCCGTGAACAGCAACACCTACTTCCGCACCGCCATACCCGTGATGGGCTACCGCTTTGACTTCTTCGATGTGCTGAAAAAGTACTTGGTCAAGCAATACGGACAATGGGCAGAATACTATGCCCCTGACCGCACCAGCCTACGTAAGCACCTTTATGGACGTATCAACCAGATTGTAGAAATCCCTAAATACTAACGACAATGAGCGGAACAGAACAATTCACACGCACCATAGCCGAGTATCTCAATCAAAGAGCAGCCACAGACCCTCTGTTTGCTCCTAACTTGGCAAAGCCCCACAAGAACATCGAGGACTGCATTACCTATATCTTACAGCAGGTACAGCAGAGCGGTTGCAACGGCTTTGAGGACTATGAAATCTACTCTATGGCGATACACTACTATGATGAGGACGACTTAGAAGTGGGTAGCCGTGTAGCCTGCAATGTGGTAGTCAATCATACCATCGTCCTCACCGAAGAAGAGAAAGCCGAAGCACGCAAGCAGGCGATACAGCAGTACCAAGCCGAGGAGCTTCGCAAGTTGCAAGAGCCGAAGCGAGTGAAAGCTAAGGCGAACACTACGACCGAGCAAGAACCCCTACCCTCTCTATTTGATATGTAAGCCTATGAAACCGAGAAATAAGTTTGAGCAAGCCGTCATTGCTCAGAGCAAGCACCTCCGCCCGATAACGAAGACACAGACGCAGTGGGCATTCCGTGAGTGCATTGAGCACTATGCCTATCGCCTACCCAAGGGCAAATCCACTTGTATGGATTGTGGGCATTCGTGGCAAATGATTGAGCCTACCGAGCATTGCACCTGCCCCCAGTGTGGAGCAGGCTTAGAGGTCATAACGACAAGGGCGAGGAAGTTAAAGCAACGGCAGTATTTCACAGTACTGAATACTTCGGGAGGGTATCAAGTCTTACGTATGTACTTGCTTATTGCGGGTATGGAGAAAGGCTACCAAGCCAGCTCCTCCGTTATGGAGATTGGTCAGTATTGGTGGGATGAGCGTGGCAGGCAGTCTATTGTCGCCGTACAGCGAACGATGGGGCATTATATAGATAGCTTTGCCTACTATTCGCCTATGGCTATTCGTCGTGACAGCGAAGCCTATCGCTTCGTTGCTCGTTGTCCCTTATGCCCTGAGGTTAAACTAAGTGATACCCTAAAGAGGAATGGCTTTGAGGGGAAGTACTATGACATCGCTCCCACGAGTCTTATCCCAGCCCTCCTCACGGACAGCAGAGCCGAGACCCTACTGAAAGCTGGACGCACCGAGCATCTACGCTACTTCCTCAGCCGCCCAAGGAATTGGGATGCCTATTGGCCAGCCTACAAAATCACACTCCGAAGGGGCTATGACATTACAGACATCGCCCTATGGTGCGACTATGTGGATATGCTCCGCAGATTGGGTAAGGACGCGCACAACGCCCACTTCGTTTGCCCCGAAGACTTACTGCAAGCCCACGACACGGCACAGCGGAAGTTGCAGGCTCAGCGAGAGAAGGAAGCCGAAGCCCAAAGGCGACAGAAAGCCATAGAGAACGAAGAGCGTTTTCAAGCGCTCAAAGCCCCATTCTTTGGCATCGCCTTTACAGACGGCACGATAGAGGTGCGTGTATTAGAATGTGTAGAGGAGTACCTCGAGGAGGGCAAAGCCTTACACCATTGTGTATTTACCAACGAATACCACCTCAAGGAGCAGAGCCTTATCCTATCGGCTCGCATTGAGGGTAAGCGGATAGAGACCATTGAAGTATCGCTTGAAACAATGAAGGTCATTCAGTGTCGTGGCTTACAAAACAAAAACCCCGAGTACCACGACCGCATCATTGACCTTGTACACCGAAACATCAAGCAAATACAGAGCCGTGTAGCCTAAGCCATAGCCCCTAAATACAAAAGCCCCGAAGTGATTGAGCAAATCGCTTCGGGACTTCTTTTCTTTGTCTTTGAACCAAGCAGGCGACCAAAAGAACAGAAGCAAAAGAAAGTTGCATTATCATCGGTAATAGGTGAAATAGCTGAAAATAGAAAGACATTACCAATGAAAATCTTCGTCAAATAGTTCTTTTGCAAAAGCTATCTTCTGTAATGAAACATTGCTATGTATTTGAATTAAATCCTTCGGAGCTGTAAGAAAATTAGACAAATAAGATTTTACTCCTAACTCATTCATGCCATAAGGACAACTGTGAGAGAATGCTTTCGTTATATCTTTATTCTCCACATTGACTTTGTGTATAATTTGAATTGTTTCTTCTCCAAATGCTGTTGAGTTGTTTTTTTCTTCTGCACTTATATCAATATCAATTGGCTCATCAGGAATAGTAGGGATATAAAAGAGCTGTTCTTTATATGGTTGGAGAACATCCCTTATAAAGTCAAAAGATTTTGCAAACATTGGATTTTTCCGAAGAGAAAACACGTTGTCAAAATCATGCTTTTTTAGTTCATTCCGAAAATCTCCTTTACTATCAAAGTATATCTCGAAGAGAATGCCGTTAAGCACATGATTTTCTTTGTCTTTATCGTATTTTGATAGGTTGTTCCCAAGGTTTTCAAAAAATCTTTGCACTTCCCATGCATAACCATTAGCTTGGTACAAATTACGCCCCAAAATAAACTGTTGATTTTTGTTGAGGTCAGAAGCAGGTATTCTGCGAATCTTTTCCATTGCAGGGTTTTGTCTATTCCAATCACAAGAACGGAGTTCCAAGATTAAATTGCCAAAAACATCACCTCCATCAAACAGAGAGTCTTTAACAACAACTTCGTTATAAGGAATTTCTACCGAATAAACCAATTGTCCACTATTGAAAAAGAAATCTCCAATTAAAGACGTATGTTCCCATGGCGTTTGAGTTCCATTGGTTAGGTTATAGACCGTTTTTCGGACTTTCTTAAAAAGACTCTCAACAGATAATGTTTCCCTCCCTATATATTGCAATAAAGCACTTGTATATACGCTATGACCATCTTGTCCATTTCCATCTTTCGCTCCTTCGTTGGGAGAGGTAGAAAAGGCTATAAGAGTCCCTTTGGGAGCTTGCACCTGCGCAAAAGAACTTGCAACTCCTCTGTCAAAAGTTTTTCTACAGGCATCTATTATTACTATATTTACTTTTCCCGAATTTGTTTTGAGAATCCCTAAGACCTCAGTTAGTCTGATACAGGACCTGCCTGCTTCATATTTATTCCCAGGGGGTATTTGACAGTCTATTGGTATTAAATAGTTCTCACCGTCAAGTTCAAAGCCATGTCCTGCAAAGTAAAAGATAGAAGCATCATAATCCTTTATCTGACCTTCAAAATCTGTTAGTATACGCGAGCAATCTTCTGACTTGATATTTAGTTCCTCACGAACATCATACCCAAGACGACGAAAGATTTTTGCTATCTCCGAGGCATCATTTACAGCACACTTTAGCTGAGCACCTTCGAAATAATCATTGTTCCCGAGAACAAAAGCAATTGTCTTCATCTTTTCTTGTTTTGAGTTATTTGAAATAATGCAGCCTTCAACACTTGAAAGCAAATTTTTGCGGTATTCTCATCAGGAGAAAAACTCTCTGACATCTGTTGATATGGATGAATATAATTCCTAAAATCCCGCAGTGAGTGGCTGAATTTCTTAACATCCTCTCTAAGGAAACCGACTTCACAAGATACGTCTATAAAATTACTAAGTGTCCATTCATGAAACTGCCGTATCTTTCCCGTTTTATTATCTTTGGGAGCAGATTTAGCTTGATTATACATCGCTGGATTATTTTGAGCTAATCCCAATAAGACTCCTTCCAATGTACTTCCAGAAAGAAATATTACTGATAAAGCAGCTTTTACAGATAAGCAAGTTTTGATTTCACTGATACGTGCTTCTATATAGGGTAATACATAATTATCTATTGGTAAGCTTTCAACTGAAATATCTGCAAATTCCGCATTTAAGAAATCTGCTTCTGCATTATTTACAGTGCATTCTTTCTCCTTTTCCTTGTCAATATCTACCCTTGTTGCCTTTGAAAAAGTGATTTCGCTGCCTTTGCGTATAACATTCCACCCATCAAAACAGAGGTATTGATTGAAGTCTGCTATAAAAGAATCTAATTCAGAGAATCTTCCGATAAAATTTACTGGAGCAAAAACATCCTTAATACATCTATCTAATTCAGGCTTTCCATTTAATGCACGTATTTTTTCCTCTGTATATATCCATCTTGAGGGGAAGCCATTACCATATACATCTCTAAATCCATATTGATTGAAAAAAGCAACAAGTTTAGAACCAGAACGATATTCTGTTTCTTCATTTATCAATTCCCTTAACTTCTCTATAGTCTTCTGCGATATAATCATATTTTTGCTTTGGGCTACAAAGATACTCATTAACAGCAAGAAAGAGGAGTAATACTCAAAAAAACGTCAACTATATAGTAATAAACAATTATCAATTGATATAAAACAGGGCAAACTCCGCCTTCCTCCGTCTGAGTAGCCCTCGCAAGACCTTGCCTTTATAGTAGCAAAAGGATAGGTATTCCTTGTAGAAATGCCTATCCCCTTGCTCAATCTTACGAAGCAGCTGGCTTTTGCCTTGTTTGCCATAACCCCAAGCAGGCGACCACACCGGTATTGTAAGAGAGCAGCGTTAAAAGCAAGGCATCTTTGCCATAACCCCTAAACACCTCTAAGCGTTCCCAGAGGTCGGCACGCAAGAGGGAGTCGGCTTGTCGTTCTGTCATCTCTGCCATAAACTTCTCGCCCTTTTTAAGCTCGTGACCATAACCGACATAGGGATGATGCTCCTTGCCGTGCCAGCCCTCAAAGTATTTGACGCAAAGCACAGCTCGCACAAAGGGCGGTAAGTCTGTCCAACGCACTCACCTCTGCGCCATAGAGGGCAAAGCCTCGAAACACAGCAGACAGAATGCAAATATCCATTTAGCCATCTTCCTTTTTATCCTGTACCTTCTTGTGATTGAAAGAGAAAGTCAGTTGTCGCACCTTGCCAAAGTTATCCTCGATGTACAGGTCGATGGTCTGTCGGTCTGCTGACTGCGAGGTATAGTACAGGCGAAACTCCTCCCTCACCAGGGGATATCGATCATTAGGCTTGAGTACAGCTCCCCTATCCAGCCTCAGCATCCCCCTACCCTCGCTTTGGAAGTAGCGAAGGGTATAGCGAGCCCCTACAAAGCGACCTGCTCGCTTGAGGGAGCATCGTATCTCAACAGTTTCGCCCCTACGGAGGTCCTTCTGGACGGGCATCGTCTCCAGCGTAAAGTCATAAGCCTGCTGTACCTCCAGCTCGCGGTCACAAGCAGGGAGACAAAGGCTCACTACGGCAAGTAGCCCCATAGCCCACAGCATATTCACAAGTTTCCTTTTCATTGTACGTCTTCAGTCTATAGGTTAAAGCGTAGTCCCAAGGCAAGAGCGGGACGAAAGCGATGCAGATCAGAGCCCAGGAGCACCCGCCCCTGAGCTTTGAGGATGAGGAGTAGCCTATCCGAGAGGAAGCACTCAATGGAGCTATGCACCGCCCCGCCACAGACGAGGCGTGAGCGGTCAAGAAGCGTCGCCCCATCAGGAAGGAGCATCTGCCCCTCATTGACTTCCTCATAGCCCCCGAGGGCAGAGAGCCCTAGGTAGGTAAAGATATTCTTACCCCTATCCAAGAGAAGCGGCTGCATATAGCCCACTTGTAGAAGCACATCACGCATTGGAACTTCATAGTCACGATACGCGAGTCGCTGCTCTTCGTATTCAGCCAAGAGGAAGGCATAGCTAGCTCGCTTGAGGTACTTCGTAAGCGACACACCAGCACCCCAGTGCTCTTTGCTAAAGACCTTCTCTCCCTTGATCAGTGGCACGGACGCGATGACCTCAATCCCTTGTTGCTTCGGGATGAGTCGCTGTGCGTTTGCAGAGATGAATCCACAGACAGCACAAGCGAGGAGTAAACAAAACTTCTTCATAGGGCTTACCACTTGAGCTTAAGATTGTCAATCTTCCTGGCAAGTAGAAGGTCTTCCTCATCGAGGTAGAAGGCAAGCGTGCGTCCGCCACCTCGTTCGTAAAGCCTTACCTCAAGCTGTTTGTCCTCCGAGAGGGTAAACTGCTCGAGCACGAAGACCGTGCGCTCGCATCCTTCCGCACGCACCCGAGTCACCTCGTGGTAGGCTCGTAGCGGCTGCAGTACCTGCTCCTGGATGGCCGTACGTCGAGCCACCTTCTTATCGACGACCTTGAAGCTGATGAAGTCCACCGAGTAAGGAAGGTTCGTCTCATTGTCGATGCGGGTATGTAGGTAGAGCAAGCCATTGTGCGCATAGAGCCCACGCAGGAGGAAGCGGATCCCAAACTGGCGTACCCCGATGTGTTTGACCGTCCGCTCATCATTCTGATGGATGGTCTTCATCATCAGTTTCACGAGGATGGGCGACTCACTCCCCAGCTCCTTAAAGTAGATATCGGCACGATTGCTCGGTAGCCTACCCTCCGTGCTTGATAAAAAGTCGGCCATCTCGACGCTGAGCTTCTCGGGCTCTTCGGCATACTTCACATTGAAGGCATAGAAGGAGCCATCCTCACAGATGACACTCATGTTCGTCTCCGTCTCAAAGTCACGCACGGCGGCCTTGACACGCAGGACGTTCTCCGCATCCTCCGCTTTCCCTGCGATGAGCTTGTTGCTCCCGAGATCTACGTAGCGGATAGCGGAGGGAAAGATCAGGTGCGAGGTCTTGTCAAAGGTGACCTCAAGACCATAGGGCAAGACCACACGCCCCGTGGGGATGGTCTTGCTCATCCCTTGATAGAGATCGCCCGTGGAAAGGGGACGATAGCCCGTCTGAGCTCTCAGACTATCGGTCGTAGTCTGAGCATGGGAGGTCGTCATACTCGCCCCGAAGAGCAGGGCGGAAAGAATCCATTGCTTCATTGTTATAGTGCTTTTGCTGTTTACTTACTGGAAACTAAAAAGAGACGATAGCCTCCTTTGAGGGTAACTTGAAGAGTACGGAGCTTCTTCTGAAGGAGCTGGCTTGCTCCCTGCATCACGCCACGAGCTGCCTCGGAGATGATCTGATCTTTTGCCGAGCTCGCAAAGGTGAAGGAAGTACCTACCGAGCCTCCTATGTTCGCCCCCACCTCCTTCAGGGCAGAGACCTGCTCTGCCCCCGGGATATAGATCCCCTCCTGCCCATCAAGATCATAGGCCGAGAGCTTGACGGGGATAATCCGCCCACCGATCTCAAGACTCTTGACGAGGAGATGCAAGCGATTCCCCCCGAGCTTAGCTTGAGCTATCAGCAAGCTCTGTCGTGGGATACGTAGCTCGCCGATATGGGCGGACTCTAAGAGGCGCAAGGCCACATAATTTCCCTCCCGTAGTGTCGTCGTATGATCGACCACCACGGGCAGCGTGTTGCGCTGGACGGAAGAGGGTTGAGCAAGCGCCGAGTGAAAGCCTAGATGACGCTCCTTGCTCCCGTACTCCTGCATGAAGGTTGAATCGGCCATGGGCTGAGCTAGACTAGAGACCATGTGCTTGGGCTCTGCAAGGACCTCCATCCTAGGCTCTTGAAGAGCGCTCTCTGCTTCTGGCTCTACGATAGTACGCTCTTCTGCTCTAAGAAAGGCTTTGGCTGGAAGCTCCCCGCCCTTGGGAAGGTACTTGGAGGCCATCTGATAGCTTCGCTCCATCAGGCGAAGTTGCTTTTCCTCCTCGTCATCCTCTTCACTCTCTTTCTTACGCAGAGCTTCACGGAGATCTTCATTCTCAGCACGCAAAGCATCACGCTCTTCTGCATTAGGATCCGTGGCATAGAAGGAGCTCAAGAGACGCTTATTCTCCTCATAGCGCTGAAGGGAGCCCTCAATCTTCGTTGAGGAGGGCTGTCCTTGTGCATCAAGGGAGGTGGGTTCCTCTGCAAAGTAATCCGAGAGGCGCCCGATCTCAGCTTGCGTCTCACTCTCTGAAGCCGACTTGTCGCCCAGCTCATAGCTCTTGAGCTTGTTATCGGTGAGCTGGCGCACTGTTGCCTCAGGGATATCCTTATTGAGACCCTCTTGCTCTGCGGCTTTATCCTTATCCGAGGGAGCAAAGATGAACCAAAGGGAGAGGGCGCAGATGAGTCCCAGCCCTCCAAAGACGAGCCCCTTACGGAGCTGTTCTTGCTGTTTCTTATCCATAGTGTGCTATCAATTGATGAGTAATTCTCGAGAGGGAACGCCCGAGGCTATCCTGCCGAGACGGGCGGAGAGGAACATCCAGATGCTGATGCCTGGGGATAGGAGGTTGCTGTGCCACCTTCCGAGGGAAGAACACCTGAGCAATCATAACAAGGGAGCAGGCTAGATAGAGCACACTGATACCGTAGACCAAGCGTCGACGAGTCCTAGGACTAAGCCGATCACAGTAAGCCCGAAGCCAGTAGTGCAGCCCGAGATAGTAGCGATAGAGGGAAAAGCGAGTAGACATAGCCTTAGCGTTTATAGCTCCGTAGATCTTGGTTCTCACGTACAAGGAAGTGCTCCATCAGAAAGCCCTGCGGGTTATCATCCGAGCGGACAGAGTTCTGAAGCGTACAGCTCGTCACCAGGCTTCGCTCGGTGACATTACTCTGCCTTAAGATGAACTGCCTGGCGTAGGTCGTCACCTCATAAGGATAGCTCTCAAAGTTGCAGTGGATCGAGTCGATCACAATACGCTGATTGACATTGCCCGAGATCGCCCTGTTGTAGTAGCCCTGCTCCGCTAGGTCCTTGTAATAATCGAAGGCTGACTTATCACAGAGGGCAAAAGCACGGGACATATTCTCCTCGATAGCATCCTTGTCGGGGGCGATACTGAAGAAGAGCTCATGAAAGCGGCGGACATGCTCCCTGGCCTCCACAGGGCGATTACGCGAGGCATCTTGGCTAAGAGCCAACATCAGCGACTTACCTTGATCTAAGACATAGATCTTCTCGCGCTGCCTTTCAGCAAAGCGGTAGGAACTATAGAGGGCATAGCCACAGACTCCGGCACAGAGCAAGGCAAAGAGGAGGATGTAGAGACGGATCTGACGGAATGCCGTCTCGATATTCTTTAATGATTGGAATTCCATAGTGTATACTTCTCTCTCGTGTTACTAGCCTTTGATTAAAGCACCCCTGATGCGGCCACCAAGGTTGCCTATGCTGGCACCTGCTCCTGCAGCCGCTGCCTTACCTCCGGCGTAAGCCCCCTGCATCCCGCGCTGAGCCACCTGATTAACATTGCGCCCATAGGAGCCGATACCGCCTCCAGCTTCAATAATCCACCCAGCAACCGTAGGTACACAGAAGTAGCCCACAATGCCAATGAGGAAGAACACGATGTAATACCACGAGCCTGAATCAGGCAGGTAGTTGGGATCGCTTAGGGCGGAGATGTCCTTCTGGATCATCAAGACCTGGATCTTCGTAAGCAGAGCCGTAAGGATAGAGCTGACGGGCAGCCAGAGATAAACCGAGATGTAGCGAGAGAACCACGCCGTCAAGGAGCCCGACAAGCCATCCCACACAGCAATACCAAAGACCACAGGACCCAGGATGGAGAGGACGATCAAGATGAAGGTGCGTAGCGTATCAATGATCAAGCCGGCGGCATGAAAAAGGAGCTCCATCAGATCATGAATCAGGTTCATAAACCACTGCTTCGTCTGATACGCTGCGCGCTCAGCATACATCCCCGCGATAGTGATGGCATCCTCGGGCCCGATAATTCCCATCTCCTCGATCTTCTGATCGAACTTCTCATTGGAGACCAGATAAGCAGTCTCAGGATTACGGAGATAGGCTTCTTCCTTGAGTTTATCTCGCTTGGCCGTAAGCTCGGCAAGCGTCCCCTCCTGCTTATGGACCATGGACTCCGTCCCCTGCACGATGGGAGATAGAACGGTATTCATCGTCCCAAGAACCACCGTAGGGAAGAACATGATACAGAAGCCAAGGACAAAGGGACGAAGGAGAGGATAGACATCCACAGGCTCTGCTCGAGCAAGAGAGGACCATACTCGAAGGGCCATATAGAAGAGAGCACCCAGGCCAGCAACACCTTTAGCAATCCCCGTCATCTCGCCTGCCAAGGGTAGCATCTCCTGGTAGGTTGAGCGGAGCAGTTCGTGCAAACTTGTAAAGTCCATAAGCCCCTTCCCTACCAGTAACGACTTACGTCACTGCCATACAGACTACGAACAGCTGAGAGATCCCCCTTAGCTCGGGCACGCACATAGCTGACCGAGATGTTCTTCTGCGTGTAGTATGACACGAGCGAACGATACTCTCGGAGCGTCGTATAGATGCGGTCGATCATCTGCATACGTTCACTGTCATTCATCGAGAAGACATTGCTCCCTGCGACAGACTTGAGTTCCTTGAGGCTCTCCCCGCTTTGCTCCAGAAGCTTCGTGTAGCCGGAGGCGATAGCAGCCAGCTCGGAGGGTCTGAAGTTCTTATCCTGTAGCATGCGCTTGTAGGACTTGACATAGATCTCTGAGATCTCACCTACCATCAAGACACACTCCTTGACCTTATAGGCATCCCCGATCAGATTATTGACCTTCTTCAGGGCATCGTAGTACTTCTTCGTGTCATTGTAGAGCTTCTCGATCTCTTTGAAGCCAGACAACGTATTCTTGACGGTCTTACCCGCCGTGGCAATCTCTTTGACTGTATTGGCAATATTGCCTGCAAAGTTCATGGGATCACTCACCACCCACTGAGCATGGGCTCGTAGCGTGAAAAGGCTCCATCCGAAGAGAGCCATAAAAAGGTACTTCTTCATTGTCTCTGTTGTTTTAGCTGGTTATTTCTTCTGCCGTTTTTCTTGAGCGAGGAGCCGTATCGCACCCTCAATATCGCCCCCAAGACGCTCGGCCCGCTGGAGTACCTCCAGCTTCTCGGTCTCTTCAGTTGTATAGGTGAGGTACTCCTCAAGGGAAACCTCCGTGGCATAGACTGCCGACTGCATCCCGCCTAAACCAATCCAGACCTCCTTGTAGAGGCGCTGGGGATCATTACTCTGATTGATGGAAAGGATTTGACTCTTCTCCTTGTCCGATAAGCCAAGCATCGCCTGTATACCATCGAACTTGGTCATGTACTTGCGCTGATCCAAGAGGATCTTACAGTCCGAGTTGTTGATGATACTCTCCTTGACGATTGGCGACTGGATGATGTCGTCCACCTCCTGCGTCACGACAATAGCCTCACCAAAGTACTTGCGCACCGTCTTATAGAGGTACTTGATATAGTCCGCCATATTGGCCGAGGCAATCGCCTTCCAGGCCTCCTCGATAAGGATCATCTTGCGAATACCCTTCAAGCGACGCATCTTATTGATGAAGGTTTCCATAATGATGATGGTCACCACAGGGAAGAGATCTTTGTTGTCCTTCACCTGGTCAATCTCAAAGACGATGAAGCGCTTAGACAGGAGATCGATATTCTTATCCGAGTTCAGCAGGAAGTCATAGCGCCCACCTCGGTAGTACTGCTTAAGCGTCGTAAGCAGGTTATTGATATTGAAGTCTGAGAGCGTGACCTGGATCTCCCGCTGCTTCATATCCTCTCGATATACATCTCTCAAGTACTCATAGAAGGTGTTGAAGCAGGGTACAACACGATGATCAGCCTTCAGAAGCTCGATATAGGCATTGACTGCCGAGCCTAATTCACCTGCCTCCGTCTTAGTAATCCGCTCCTCAGAAGACTTCCAGAGGGTAAGCAGTAGCGTACAGATGCTCTCGCGCTTCTCTACATCGAAGACATAGTCATCGGTGTAGAATGGATTGAAAGAGATGGGTCGCTCATCCGAGTAAGTGAAGTACACCCCATCATCCCCCTTGGTCTTGCGGTGTATGAGTTCGCATAAGCCTTGGTACGAGTTACCCGTATCAACGAGCAAGACATGTGCGCCCTGCTCATAGTACTGCCGCACCATGTGATTCGTGAAAAAGCTCTTGCCACTACCCGAGGGACCAAGGATGAATTTATTGCGGTTGGTAATGATGCCCTTCTTCATCGGCAGATCAGAGATATCCAGATGAATTGGTTTTCCCGACAGACGGTCGGCCATCTTGATGCCAAAGGGAGAGAGCGAATCCTTATAGTTCGTCTCGGCCGTGAAGAAGCAAAGCGCTGGCTCGATGAAGGTGTAGAAACTCTCCTCTGAGGGGAAGTCTGCAGCATTCCCTGGAATGCCTGCCCAATAGAGCGTCGCCGTATCGATGGTATTGTGCCGTGGCTTGCACTCCATCAGAGCCAAAGCGGAGCCAACATCATTCTTAATCTGGCGAAGCTGATCGGCCTCACTACTCCACGCTAGCACATTGAAGTGGGCACGAATAGAGGTCAAGCCCTGAGAGTGGGCTATATTGAGGTACTCCTGTATCCACTCCTCGTTGATCTGATTGCTTCGACTATAGCGTGCCAAAGAGTGCATATTTCTCGCCTGCTTCTCAAAGCGCTCGAGGGTCGCATCACTATCCTCAATGAAGAGGTACTGATTGTAGATATGGTTGCAGGAAAGGAGCAAGCCCACAGGCGAGGCAAAGCTCAGACGACAGTCACTGCGATCAGTGGATAGCCGCTCATAGCGTCCATCGGTACTGACACGCGTCGGAAGATCCTCCGTATCACTAAGCGTATGCAAACAAAGTCGGTGATCCCCGACGCGGACAAGGTCCGCTCCGAGCTGAATATCTTCAAGCGAAGCATGCCCCTCTTCCGAGAGGCTGAAGTAGCGATCTAAAAGCCCTGGTCTGTCTGCCGTCCCCACAAGCTCATCCTCCGTCATACGCTCCAGACGAAGGAGCAGCGTGTCATTGATGATGCGCTCAAACTGGTCCACCGCCTCCATGAACTTGATGACGGCTTCTTTATCCTCGATCTCCTTCGGGACAAGACGCCCTCGGCAGAGCACAGAGAAGTTACTCTGCTGAGCCATACGTTTTCTATTACTCTTCGTTAGGAAGAGATAGACCGAGTGCTTGAGATAAGGACGCTCATTGAAGTGGCGCTCCGAGGAGCGTGCAAGAAAGCTAAGCTCCCCTTCGGAGAGCCTACCCTGATACTCCTCGCTGATGAACCAGTCTTGCTTATGTACGATGCTGAAGTTAGGAAGCACCTTGATGGCCTTATGCCATGCTGAGTGCATCGCTTCATACTCTGCCGAGGTCACGGTGAAGAGCTCGGGTAGCTCCACCCGAAAGGCCACCGTGATATCGGCATCCTTACTGATCAAGCAACCTTGCTCAATAGCAAGCAGAGGGAACTTGGCCTCCAAGCTACAGGTCTTGCTCTTGTGTCTCATCTTCTGGATGATTTGAGCTGGTGGAATAAGTGTAGGACGCTACGGCGATGAGCTAAGTAACGGGGATGAGAGCGTAGTGCCCCCCGCTTCATCAGTCCATGCTCACCATACTTGCGGTTCATAGCGAAGGTTTGCCACACAAGAAGTGAGGCACCCAATACGCCTATGCCGAGGCAGAGCAGCTGGCTGACGCCAAGGAGGTAGAGCACGACCACTACGATGAAGGTCGCCAGCAAGCCTCCTGCAAAGAAGAAGAGGTACTGCGCTTTCAGCCCCTTAAACTCCACCGTGCGTCCTACGCCTT